>CANKIV010000044.1 GCA_947482125.1 Alphaproteobacteria bacterium | reverse complement strand
GTAGCGTCCGCGCCCATGCCCCGCTAGCCTTGCGCAAAACGCAGGTGGGGCATGGCGCAGAAACTGCTGGTCTATCAATCACTGTGGGCGATGGAGCGCCGCCGTCCCGACGGGGCGGAATGGGAACTGGACGAAAAGCTGACGATGATCCGTGATGCCGGCTTCGACGGCTGCGGCGTGCGCTTCATCGATGCCGAGTATGCCCGCACCGTAACGGGGTTCCTGCGCCGGAACGGCATGAGCTGGCAGGCGCAATGCTACCCCCAGACCGTGGATGACCTGAAGCCGGTGCTGGCGCTGGTGAAGGAGCTGGGCGCCGATCATCTCAACCTGCAGCCGGATGTGCGGCCCTACACGCTGGAGGAATGCGTTCCTTACATAGACGGCTGGCGCAAGCTGGCGCAGGACGCCGGCGTCGAGATGCACATCGAAACGCATCGCGACCGCATGACCACCGACCTGTTCTTCACCCTGCACCTGCTGGACCGCTTTCCCGACCTGCGCTTCACCGCCGACCTGTCCCACTATGTCGTGGGGCGCGAATTCGCCTGGCCGATCGCACCCGAGAACCATGCGATGATGAAGCGCATCCTGGACAATAGCTGGGGCATCCATGGCCGCGTCGCCAGCCGTGAACAGATCCAGGTGCAGTTCAACTTTCCCCAGCACCAGGACTGGCTGGACCTGTTCATGGGCTGGTGGGAATACGGCATCCGTTCGTGGAAAAAGCGCGCCGGGCCGGACGAGACGCTCACCTTCCTCTGCGAGTTCGGGCCGCCGCCTTACGCCATCACCGGGGCCGACGGCTATGAACTGTCGGATCGTTGGGCGGAAGCGGTGCAGATGAAGGAGATGATCCGCGATCTGTGGAAGCGGATAGAAGCGACCCCTTAAGCGGGGCGGTCCTGCACGTCGTCGGCGCGGATGTCGTTCTTGTAGGTTTCCGGCCCGCACCACACCGCAAAGGCCGTGACGAACGAAATTGCCACCACATAGATGCAAACGCCCCAGGGCGCGCCCGCCATCCAGGCCACCAGGGTGGCGGCGATCAGCGGCGCGGGCCCGCCGGCAATGATCGAGCCCAGCTCGCGGGCGAAGGCGAAGCCGGAATAGCGCAGGCGTGGCCCGAACAGCTCGGCGAAATAGACCGCTTGCGGCCCGAACATGGCGCCACTGCCGATGCCCATCTCGATGATGAAGGCCAGCGCGATCAGGGTTGGGTCCCTGGTCCCGACCATCAGGAAGAAGGGCACGGCACAGGCCGCCGAGAAAAGCGCCCCGAAGATATAGACCGGGCGGCGGCCGATGCGGTCCGACAGCCAGGCGAAGAAGAACAAGCCGCAGGCCAAAGCGATGTTGCCGCAGATGACGCCGAACACCGCGACATTGCGCGGCACGTCCAGGGTGGTGATCAGGTAGGACAGGCCGAACACCGGATAGAGATAACCCAGCGCGTTCTCGGCCAGCCGCGCCCCCACCACCACGAAGAAATTGCGCGGGCTGCGCCGGATCGCTTCCAGCGCCGGAATCTTCAGCGGCGGGCGCTTGGCGGCGGCCTCCTGGAACACCGGCGTCTCGGTCACCCTGGCGCGGATATAGACCCCCAGCGCCAGCAGCACGACCGAACCCAGGAACGGCACGCGCCAGCCCCAGCTCATCAGGTCGTCGGCAGCCAGCATGCCGGTCGCCCAGAAGGTCGCCCCGGCCAGCGCGTTGCCGATGGTGACGCCGAAGGGCGCAAAGGCGCCATACACGCCGCGCTTGCCCTCCGGCGCGAACTCCACCGCCATCACCACCGCGCCGCCATACTCCGCCCCCGCGCCGAAGCCCTGGCACAGGCGCAGGGTCAAGAGCAGGATGGGCGCCCAGATACCGATCTGGGCATAGGTCGGCAGCAATCCGATCAAAAAGGTGCTGCCGCCCACCAGCAGCAGGGTCGCCACCAGCATGGGCTTGCGGCCCCACTTGTCGCCGAAATGGCCGAAGAACAGCCCGCCAAAGGGCCGCGCCAGGAAGCCCATCGCGAAGGTGGTGAAGGAGGCCATGACGCCGATGGCGGGATCATAGGCGGGAAAAAACAGCGGGCCGAACACCAGCGCCGAGGCCATGCCGTAGATGAAATAGTCGTACCATTCCAGCGCCGAGCCGATGCCGGCGGCCAGCATCACATGGCGCAGCCTCGTGGGCGATGGGGTCGTCGCGGCGCTCACACTTTACCCCTCAGGCGCACGTCTGACGCGGCGCTCTAGACTTTTGCTGGCTCACGCCGCGCGAAATACTTGTTCTGCGCCGTGCTCTGGTTCTCGTAGATCGAGCCTTGGCGGGGTGACGGCGGCAGCGGCATGCGCACGGGCGCCGGCACGATGCGCGGCTGGTTGGTCGGCGTGCCCGATACCAGATTGCGGTTGTATTGCTCCCAGTCCTTGATGCCCATCAGTGGAAAGGCATCGCCGGCGGAGAATTCATAGAGCAGCAGCCGGCGCGGCTTGTCGGAGACATTCTGCGCCGAGCCGTGCACCACCCGGACATGGTGGAAGCTCATCGAGCCGGCCTTGCCCATCAGCGGCACGGCGCTTTCAAAATCCACTTCCCTGCGGGTCGGGTCCATGGCGCCGCAGAAATACCCTTCCGAATGATGGTCCCAGGTGGGGCCCTTGTGCGAGCCGGGCACCACCATCAGCGGACCGTTCTCGATGAAGGCATCATCCAGCAACACGCCCACCGCCAGCATGTCGTCATTGGTGTGGGGATAGAAGGCCCAGTCCTGGTGCCATTCCACCGGCGAACCGTAATGCGGTTCCTTGAGATTGATCTTGGAGCTTTGCAGCCGCACGCCAGACGGGCCCAGCAGTTTTTCCAGGATGCGCACCATGGGCGCATGGTTCGCCAGCTCCCAGAAAATCGGCGTGTGGGTGTGGGGAAGCTTGATGCGGCGGACCTTTGGCTGCTCCGGAGTGTGGCCCGGCTCCAGGTCATAGACATCGGTATGCTCGGACACCGAAGCGGCATCGGCCACCAGCGCGTCCAGCGCGCCGCGCAGCCGCGCCAGCATGCCCTGCTCGATCACGTCGGGCACGACGAGGTAACCGGTCTCATGGTAGCGCGCGATGTCGGCGTCGGTGATCATGCGCGCAATGCTGGCCTACCGCGCGGCAGGCGTCAATTATGCAGCTGCGAAACGGCTCAGGCCCGCACGACGGGCGCCAGCAGGGCTTCCCACTCAGCCGCCCGCGCCGCCCAGGTGCTGATGCGACCCACGGCCTGGACCTGGGCAAAGCGCGCCTCGGCCCACTCCCGGGGACTGCGCAGAAAATCGGCTTCATTCCTGTCCAGGAGCGCGGTGATGCCGCTGACATGGACCTCGCGGTTGAAATTGCCCGTCACCGGCAGCAGGTCGGCATGGCCCATGGTGGTTTCCGGCAGGGCGCCGAAGGTGTTGCTGATGACCTTGAGCCCCGCCGCCAGCGCTTCCTGCGCCACGATGCAATAGGTCTCGATGAAGGTGGAGGGGTAGACCAGGAAGGCAGCCCCGCGGAATTGCCGCGCCAGTTCCTGCTGCCCCACCCCGCCATGGTGGCGGATGCGCGGATTGCGCCCCATGGCGGCATAGAGCGCCGCGAATTGCCGGTCGGAATCCTGATAGGCCTGCATGGAGGAGAACACGTCCAGTTCGGTCTTCGCCCGGGTGCGGGCCATCACCTCCACCAGTTCGTCCAGCCCGCGGAACGGCATGGAGGCATAGACGGCGCGGTTCTGCTTGGCGGCCAGCAAATCCTCGGGCGACGAAAACATGTTCTCGAAGCCGGGGCTGACGGCGTTGCCGATCACGACGCCGCGCGTGCCGAGCCTGAAATCGGCGCGCTGGGTCTCGCTGACATAGACGATGACGTCGAGCTGATGCTGGACCTGGGGCAGCAAGGCCAGCGCCGGCTGGTTGGCATAGACATGCGGCCAGGCGATGTTGAGGGTGCGGGGGCTGCCGCTCCTTATATAGGGTGCGATGTCGGGATAGTTGACGGCGATGGCGGCGTCATAATTTTCCTTCCGGAAAAAACCCGCCGGGTCGGCCAGGACCGGCTGGATCGGCAGATGGCGCACGCCCATCAGCACCGGCGGCGTGTCCGGCGGCAGCAGCGATATCAGCGTGACGTCATGGCCGCGCGCCGCCAGGGACCCCGCCAGATAGCACAGGCAGGAGGCGATGCCGCCCAGCGGCTGCGTTTCCGGGGTGGCGACATTGAACGCCATGGTGCTGGGATTGAAGAAGGCGATTTTCATGCGGTTCAAGATTGCATGGCGGCGCGCAAAGAAAAAGGCGCTCCGCGGGCGGAGCGCCTTTCGCCAGATGGCGAATTCTAGATCGTGACGTTGCCGGCCTTGGCCGCCTTCACCAGATGTTCGGCGCAGCGATAGGCCAGCGCTGAAATGGTCATGGTGGGATGGTTGCGCCCGCCCGTGACCAGGCTGGAGCCGTCCACGATGAACAGGTTCGGCACGTCATGGGCGCGGTGATACTTGTTCGCCACCGAAGTTTTGGGGTCATTGCCGATGCGGCAGGTGCCGCGGGCATGCGCGCCGCCACGCGAGTCCGACGGCGTGTCGGCCCAGACTTCGGTCGCGCCGGCGGCCTTGAGAATTTCCACCGACTTTTCAATGAAGAAGCGCACGCCCTTCATGTCGTTCTCATGGCTGGTGGTGGTGATGCGCAGCGCCGGCAGGCCCCAGGCGTCTTTCATGTCAGGGTCCAGGTCGACCATGTTGGTCTCGATGGGCATCTGGGAGATGAAGTTGACCATGGTGAGCCTGCGGTTGGCCTGCTCGATCAGCGCCTTCTTGTAGCCGGCACCCCAGCTGGGGGCATTGCGCGGGCCCGACAGGCCGTACTGGATCGGCGATTGCTGGCCGCGCGCGGTCATGCGGCCGCCGCCATACCAGCCGCGCCCCTTCACGTCATTGGGGACATAGGACAGAACCGCCGCGCCGGTGACGCAGCCCTTGTATTCGTTCAGCGGATCGGAAAAGAGGCCCGAAGCGCCGCCGCCATTGCCGGTCATCAGATACTTGCCGACGATGCCGCTGGAATTGGCCAGGCCCTGCGGGAACAGACCCGACTTGGACATCAGCAGCAGGCGCGGCGTCTCGGTGCCGTTGGCCGACAGCACCACGCACTTGGCCTTCTGGAAGACTTCGCGATTGTCGTTCTTTTTATCCAGATAGATCACACCGGTGGCCCGTCCCGCCGGGCTGACGGAAATCTCGCGCACAACGCTATGGGCGCGGATCTCGCAATTGCCGGTGGCCACCGCGATCGGAAGCAGAGACACCGCCGAAGACGAACGCGCCTTCACCTGGCAGCCGTAACCCGAGCACATGCCGCAATTGATGCAGGCGCTGCGCCCGTTATAGGGCTTGGTGATGATGGCCGCGACATTGGGCGTCACGACCAGATTGAGTTTTTCCGCCGCCTTCTGCACCAGCGCGCCGCTGCTTTTGATCGGCAGGGGCGGACAGGGATAGGGCTTGGACATGGGCGCGATCAGCGGCGTCTTCAGGTCGGGACCGGAAATGCCGATCTCCCATTCCGCCTGGACGTAATAGGGCTCCAGTTCCTTGTAGCTGATGGGCCAGTCGGCAATGCCGGTGCCCTTCATGGTGCCATAGCGGCTGGCTTCGTCGAACTCGTACGGCATGTGCCGCCAGGATGACGCGCCATAGGTGACGGTGCCGCCGCCCACTACGCAGCCGAAGCTGTGATTTCCGGCGACCGCCTTTTCGCTGGCGTTGCGGCGGAAGGTGTTGCGGTACTTGCTGGGGTCGGAAATCAATTCATCGTCCGGCGCCGGGAAGCGGTTGGACAGTTCGTCCTTGCTGTAATCCTGCTCGTGGCCATAGGCGCCCCATGGGCCCTGCTCCATCACCACCACCGAGAAGCCGGCGACGGCCAGCTGCTTGGCCATCACCGCCCCGGCCGCGCCGGAGCCGATGACCACGAAATCCACTTCTTCAGACGGGCTGTATTTTTTCATGGGCCTTACGCCTTGTCATAGGCGCCGAAGGGCGCGCGGAAATTGAGGCTGTCGTCAAAGCCGATCTGCTTCCAGCCGGCCTTCTGGAAATTGCCGCCATGCTGGGGCGCGGCGAACATGCCCATGATGGTGTGGTCGCGCACGGTACGGAAAAAAGGCGTGGTCTGGATCGAAGTCAGCAGCGCGATCTGGTCCGCCACCGGCATCGCGCCCAGCGGGCGGTTGCCGGTCTTGGCCGCCAGTTCGCCGAAGCCCTTCTTGTAAATCTCCTGCTTGTCCTGGGCGAAGGTGACCAGCGCCAGGTCGATGAAATAGATCACCTGCGCTTCTTTCGCGCCGGGCGTGGAGTCGCTGGGATAGATCTGCGCCGCCATGGCGTCGATCTCCATCGCCTGGGCGGGGGTGAAGAAGGTGAAGTTGCCCATGGCCTGGGCGGCTTCGGCGGCGGCGACCTGGGTGGGCCAGTTGGCGGCCAGCCAGGCGGTGGTGCCGGCACTGAACCCCTTCAGCAGGAATGTCCGTCTGGTATCGCTCATGATGGCGCTCCTATTTCTTGAGGTAGCGGGTGATGCCGCGGGGCACGACATTGACCGCCCCGTACATGTTGCCGTCCGGGGCGATGACCACGCCCTCGCCCGCCGTATCGTCCGGGACAAAGGCCTCGGCCTTGGCTTCGCGGATGGAGCCGATCCACACGCCCTTCTTCCAGCCGCCGGGATGGTTGGCCTCGGCGGAGTCGGCGTCGATGGCATAGAGCCGGTCGCCGGTGATGTAGAAGCCGCTGGGACGGCCGAACTGTTTCCATTCGGCGATGAACTTGCCGTCCTGGCTGTAGATCATGGTGCGGTTGTTGACCCGGTCGGCGACATAGAGACGGCCGCGCCCGTCCAGCGCCAGGGCATGGGGATTGTTGAAGTCTTCGCGGCCCGCGCCGGCCTTGCCCCATTGCTTGATGAACTTGCCGTCACGCGCGAATTTCATCACCCGCATGTTCAGTTCGGCCGGCACTATGCCCGCGATGGGGGCATGGCCGTCGGTGACGAAGATATCGCCATTGGGGGCGGTGATGACGTCGCTGGGCGACTGCAGATGGGTTTCGTCATTGCCGCGCTGGCCCGCCGTGCCGATGCGCAGAAGCACGTCGCCGCCTGGCGACAGCTTGATGACCTGAAGGCCCTTGGTGCCGTCCTTGGAGACACCGCCATCCGTCACCCAGATGTTGCCGGACCGATCCACATGCAGGCCGTGCGGAAACACAAACAGGCCGGCGCCGATGGCCTTGATGGCCTTGCCGGTCTTCATGTCCAGCATCACGATGGGCGCGCGGTCCGAACCATCGCAGCTGTTGGCGCCGCAGCGGTCGATCGCCCAGATTTCGCCCTTGGGGCCGCGCTCGATCCCGGCGGTGGAGCCCCACTTGGCGCCCTCGCCCGGCGGCGTCGCCCACTGGTTTTCGGGCTTGCCGAAGGGCGCGGGAATGTCCTGCGCCATCACCACGGCGGTTGAGCCCAGAAGCGCGGCCAGTGCCAAAGCGAATTTCAAGTGTCCCACCCTTTTGATTGGCCGATTCCGGCACTTTGCGGTCACGCTAATCCCGCCCCGGCGGCGCGTCAAAAGCACCGCAGGTGCGAGATGATCTTATCTGCCGCTGCGACGCAGCATCCGCCTTGCCGGACGATCCTGTTCGGTTATGGTCGCGCCCGGAAAAACATCATCAGGAAAGAACGGGACATGAAGATTCTGGTCACCGGCGCGGGCGGCATGATCGGGCGCAAGCTGGTCGAACGGCTGGTGCGGGACAAGACGCTGGGCGGCAAGGCGATCACCGGCCTGACCCTGGTGGATGTGGTGGACAGCCCCATCCCCGAAGGCTCCCCTGCGGACAGCAAGGCCATCGTCACGGATTTTTCCGAGCGCGGCGTCGCCACCACGCTGATTTCGGATCGCCCCGATGTGATCTTCCATCTCGCCGCCATCGTCTCGGGCGATGCGGAAGCCAATTTCGAGAAGGGCTACAAGATCAACTTCAACGGCAGCTGGGCGCTGTTCGAGGCGGTACGGCTGGAAAGCGAAAAATCGCCCTACAAGCCGCGCTTTGTTTTTGCGTCGACGCTTGCCGTGTTCGGCCCGCCCTTCCCCGATCCCATTCCCGACGATTTCGCGCTGACCCCGACCACCAGCTACGGCACCCAGAAGGCAATGACCGAGCTGATGCTGGCCGATTACAGCCGCAAGGGATTCCTGGACGGCGTCGGCGTGCGCCTGCCCACCATCTGCATCCGCCCCGGCAAGCCCAACAAGGCGGCTTCCAGCTTCTTCTCCGGCATCCTGCGCGAACCGCTGGCGGGCCAGGAAGCGCCGCTGCCGGTGGGCGATGAGGTTCGGCACTGGTTTGCCAGCCCGCGCGCCGCTGTGGACTTCTTCGTCAATGCCGCCACCATCGATACCTCGTCGCTGGGCCCGCGCCGCTCCATGACCATGCCGGGCGTCTCCGCCACCGTGGGCGAGCAGATCGAGGCGCTGCGCAAGGCGGCGGGCGACAAGGCGGTGGCGCTGATCAAGCGCGTCGATGATCCGTTCGTCGCCAGGATCGTGCAGGGCTGGGCGGGACGCTATGCGCCCAACCTCGCCACCAGGATGGGCTTCAAGGCGGAAAAGAATTTCGACGAGATCATCAAGGTCTATCAGGAAGACGAGATGGGGAAGTAATCCCCGTCACGTAAAACAGGGTTGGGACTGTCATGAAGAAGTTGCTGCTGGGCGTGATCGCCCTGTGCTTGCCGCTATGCGCTTCGGCGCAGACGTCGGGAGACTGGAAGTCTTATGGCTATGACGCCGCTGGCGGGCGCTTCTCGCCGCTGACCCAGATCACGCCGGACAATGTCGGCAAGCTTCAGGTGGCCTGGCGCTATCACATGAACCCGGTGCCGGCGCAGAAGCTGGCGCGGGTGCCGTTCGCCACCACCACGCCGCTGGTGGTGGATGGGCGGCTGTTCCTGGGAACGCCCTATGGCCGGGTGGTGGCGCTGGATTCCACCAGCGGCAAGCAGCTCTGGGCCTATGACCTGCCGACCGGCGACCAGCCGCCCTTTCGCGGCCTGGGCTATTGGCCGGGCGACAAGAGCCATGCCCCGCGCCTGATCTTCGGCACCTTGCGCGGCCGGATGATCGCGCTGGATGCGAAGACCGGCGCGCCGTCCAAAGGCTTTGGCGTGGACGGCGTCGTGGACACCAGGACACCGGAAATCATGAACGGCCTGCCGAACGCCTTTTACGGCTATTCCGCGCCGCCGACGATCTACAAGAACCTCGCCATCACCGGCAGCCGCGTGCAGGAAGCGCCGGCCAAGGGCGCGGCGGGCGACGCGCGCGCCTGGGATGTCATCACCGGCAAGCTGGCCTGGACGTTCCGTTCGGTTCCCCGCCCGGGCGAGAAATTCTCCGAGACCTGGGAAGATGACGGCTGGAAGCAGGTTTCCGGGGTGAATATCTGGAACATGCTGACGGTGGATACGGCGCGCGGCATCGCCTACCTGCCGTTCTGCGCGCCGACCTTCGACCGCTATGGCGGCGATCACAAGGGCGCCAACCTGTTCTCCAACTCGCTGGTGGCGGTGGAGGCCAGCACCGGAAAGTATCTGTGGCATTTCCAGACCGTGCATCACGACATCTGGGACCTCGACCTGCACACCACGCCGGTGCTGCTGACGGTGAAGAAGGACGGAAAAAGCATTCCCGCCGTGGCGGCGATGAACAAGACGGCGATGCTGTTCCTGCTCAACCGCGTTACCGGCGAGCCGATCTTCGGCGTCACCGAAAAGCCGGTGCCGCCCTCCTCGCATCCGGGCGAGACGGCCTGGCCGACCCAACCCTTCCCCAACAAGCCCGAAGTCATGACCCGCATGAGCTTCGACCTCAGCGAAGTGGCGGACAACACGCCCGAGCATCGCGCCATCTGCGAGGATATCATCAAGAAGGGCGATCTGGTGGGCATGAAGATGTATGAACCGCTGCGCGCCGACAGGACCCAGGTGCGTTTCCCCGGCGCGGCGGGCGGGCCGGAATGGGGTGGCGGTGCCTTCGATCCCAAACTGGGCCTCTTCATCTTCAACTCCAACGAGATGGGCTATGTCGAACGGCTGGTGAAGCGCGGCGACGAATGGCACATGACCACCGCCCGCTTCGTCGATCCCAAGACCCAGACGCCCTGTCACATCCCGCCCTGGGGTGAACTGATCGCGGTGAACGTCAACACGGCCGAGATCGCCTGGCGCTCGCGGCTGGGCGTGACCGATCATTTCCCCGAAGGCAAGAAGGACACCGGCCGGGCCAGCAATGGCGGGCCGATCGTGACCGCCAGCGGCCTGACCTTCATTGCCGGCACCGATGATGCACGCATGCGCGCCTTCGACAGCAAGACGGGCAAGGAAGTCTGGACCTACAAGCTGGACCATTCGGCCCATGCCACGCCCATCACCTATCGCGGCAAGGACGGTCGGCAATATGTGGCGGTGGTGGCGACCGGCGGGTCCTACCTGAACAGTCCCGGCGGCGGCGACAGCCTGCTCGTGTTCGCCCTGCCGAAATAGCCGTTCAAGCAAAGAAAAAGCGCCGGAAGAAATCTTCCGGCGCTTTTTTCTTGTTCAGATGGCGTCTTACGAGAAGAGCTGGATCACGCCATAGACGATGGCAACCAGGCCAACAAACAGCCCGCCGACCACGGCCACCGACACCCAGAAGGGAAACGCCCCGCCGCCATTGGCCAGCTTGGTTTCGTCCTTGCCCTGTACGTCTGCGGTCGCCATGGAAAATCTCCTTGTTGGCGGTCTTTTACCCCCCGCCCGGGCTTTGTCAAATAGTCAGGATTTAAACGGCTATCGGGGCCTTGATGCCGGCATGGGCCTGGTAATTTTCCAGGGTGAAATCGCCATACTGGAAGGCGAAAATATCGGTCACCGCCGGGTTCAGCTTCATTGCCGGCAAGGGATAGGGCTGGCGGGCCAGCTGCGCGTCGGCCTGCTCCAGATGGTTCAGATAGAGATGCGCGTCGCCGAAGCTGTGGACGAAGGTTCCCGGCTTCAGGCCTGTCACCTGCGCCACCATCATGGTGAGCAGCGCATAGCTGGCGATGTTGAAGGGCACGCCCAGGAAGATGTCGGCGGAACGCTGGTAGAGCTGGCAGGATAGTTTCCCGTCGGCGACATAGAACTGGAACAGGCAATGGCAGGGCGGCAGCGCCATGCGCGGCACATCGGCCGGGTTCCAGGCGGTGACGATCAGGCGGCGGGAATCCGGATTGGCCTTGATGTCGCGGATCAGGTTGGTGATCTGGTCGATGGTGCCGTCGCTCTGCGAGGGCCAGCTGCGCCACTGATAGCCATAGACCGGGCCCAGTTCGCCATTGGCGTCGGCCCATTCGTCCCAGATGGTGACGCCATGTTCCTGCAGCCAATGGACATTGGTTTCGCCGCGCAGGAACCAGAGCAGTTCATAGATGATGGATTTCAGATGCACCTTCTTGGTGGTGACCAGCGGGAAGCCATCGGCCAGGTCGAAGCGCATCTGGTGGCCGAAGATCGAGCGCGTGCCGGTGCCGGTGCGGTCGCGCTTTTCCACGCCCGTATCGCGCACAAGTTTCAGCAGGTCGAGATATTGCCGCATGGGGAAATCCTAGGGGATTCGGACCGGACTTTCATCCTCAGAACGGAAGTGGTTTTAGGTCGGGATCGCGCCATTCCCGCCGCGCCTCCACCGACATCAGCCTGTCCCGCGACCAGTATTCCAGCAGCCAGTTGGGATTGGCGAAATTCGAGGCCATCAGGGAGTTGACGATGCGGTGGAGCGGCATGTCGGGCGGATTGGCCTCCAGCACGCCCTTCAGCGCCCTGAGCGAGGCCTGGGTGATGGTCTCGTGATAGCCGCCACTGTCGTCGTTCGCCCGGCCGACGGACTCATTATAGGCGCGGATCAGCCCCGGCATGGCCTTGGCCGCGTCCAGCTCGGGGCGATAGCGCAGCAGCCAGAGCGCGGCGGCGAAATGTGCGGCGTGGGTCCACTCGCCGCGCGGCAGGGTGGCGGCGAAAAGCCCCTCCCCGATGCGGACAATCTCTTCCTCGCTGGCGTAAATCGTCTTCATTTTCAAGGCCGTGCCCCGCGCGGACCGGAGAGTCAAGAAAGTTCCGCCCTTCAATTCCTAACCCCCAGCGCCTATATTATGCGGGCTCGCCGGGTTCGCCCGGAAGACTATGGCGATAAACGACTGTGTAATAAGCAGCCCGGACCCGGGGGCGGTACCCGGCGCCTCCACCATAAGCCCATTTTCGGATGGGTTTTTGTGGGGGCGAAACAGGATCGACGGATGTGTAAAGGCAGTTCTTTTGCCCGGTATGGTTCCGCCGTCATCGGACTATTGTTTAGGTGCCAACGATAATGAAATGGCCCTCGCTGCCTAACTTCGGTTAGCCAAGCGCGGTTTTGGTAGTTGCACCGGGCAACAGAAGCAACTGCCACTCTTACTGGGTAATTTTGATCGAGACCTCGCCACGCTGCGAAACGATGGCGACCTCCGTGTTCGCGCCGCGGCGGCGCAGGCGCAGGTTCACGCTGGCGCCCGCCAGCTCCAGGTCGTTGATGTGAATCTCTTCCAGGAATTTGGGAAGCTGCGGATTGTTGAAGCGGATTTCGCGCCGGGCGAAACACAGCTCCAGTCCCAGGCAGGCCTGCAGCAGCGCAAAGGGCACCACGCTGGCCCAGGCTTGCGGCGCGCAGGCCACCGGATACAGCACCGGCGCCATGCCCCGGCGGCGGGGAAAGCCGCAAAACAGTTCGGGGAAGCGCATCATCTCCATATGACTGGCGGCGCCGAACAGGCCCTCAAAGATCGCCGAGGCGCCGCGCTTGAGGCCATAGCGCGACAGGCCCAGCGCGATCAGGGCATTGTCGTGCGGCCAGACCGAACCATTGTGATAGGACATCGGGTTAAAGCGCGGCGCATCCGCCGACAGGGTACGCACCCCCCAGCCTGAGAACATTTCCGGCGTCATCAAATTGGCGGCCACCAATTGCGCCCGTTCCGGCGCAGCAATTCCGCTCGCCAGCACCTGGCCGGCATTGGAACTGCGTATCCGGCAAGGCTGCTTGGCGCCGTCGAGCGCGATGGCATAGGTGCCAAGCTCCTCCAACCAGAATTTTTCCTCGAACGCCAGGCGCAATTTTTCCGCCGCCCGTTCCAGGTCCTGGGCGCGGCTGCGATAGCCCAATGCGGTCGCCAACGCGGCGGCTTCCTTGCGCGCGGCATAGACATAGGCCTGCACCTCGCACAGCGCGATCGGCCCGGTGGCCAAGGTGCCGTCGGCATGCATCACCGAGTCCGAAGAATCCTTCCAGCCCTGGTTGGTCAGCCCGTTCTCGCTGACCCGGTAATATTCGACAAAGCCGTCGCCGTCGCGGTCGCCATAATGGTCGATCCAGGTCAGCGCCGCCTCGATGTTGGTCCATAGCGCGCGGATGGTCTCCAGGTCGCCGCTACGCTCGAAATAGCGCGCCGCCAGCCAGACGAACAACGTCGTGGAATACACGCGGCCGAAATAATGGCCGAACTGCACCTCGCCCAGCACCG
>CANKIV010000043.1 GCA_947482125.1 Alphaproteobacteria bacterium | reverse complement strand
GGCTCCTCGGGCGCCATCCTGTCCTACATCATGTGCAAGGGCATGAACCGCAGCTTCGTCAGTGTCATCGCCGGCGGCTTCGGCGGGGAGGCCGGTGGCCCCAAGGGCCCGGCGGAAACCCGCCCCGTGAAACAGGGCTCGTCCGACGACGCCGCCTTCATCATGAAGAACGCCTCCAGCGTCATCATCGTGCCCGGTTACGGCATGGCGGTGGCCCAGGCCCAGCATGCGTTACGCGAAATGGCCGACAAGCTGAAGAAGGAAGGCGTCAAGGTTTCCTACGCCATTCATCCGGTGGCGGGCCGCATGCCCGGCCACATGAACGTGCTGCTGGCCGAAGCCAATGTGCCCTATGACGAAGTGTTCGAGCTGGAAGACATCAACTCGCAGTTCGCCCAGGCCGATGTCGCTTACGTGATCGGTGCCAACGATGTCACCAACCCGTCGGCCAAGACCGATCCCAAGTCGCCCATCTTCGGCATGCCGATCCTGGACGTGGAAAAGGCCAAGACCGTGCTGTTCATCAAGCGCGGCATGGGCTCGGGCTATGCCGGGGTCGAGAACGAGCTGTTCTTCCGCGACAACACGATGATGCTGTTCGCCGACGCCAAGAAAATGACGGAAGAAATCGTCAAGGCGCTCGACCACTAGAAGCGCCGAATATCGCTTCGGGGGGAAGCCATGTCGAAAGCCACACACAGAGTGGATCGCAAAGACGCGCTGGTGATCGGCGGCGCCTCCGTCGGCACCGTGTTCGAATGGTATGATTTCTACCTCTATGGTTCGCTCGCCACCTACATCACGCGGCATTTCTTTTCGGGCGTGAACGAGACCACCGGCTATATCTTCGCCCTGCTGGCTTTCGCGGCGGGCTTTGCGGTCCGCCCCTTCGGCGCCCTGATCTTCGGGCGGCTGGGCGACAAGTGGGGCCGCAAGAACACCTTCCTTGTCACCATGCTTCTGATGGGCGTTTCGACCTTCGCGGTCGGCCTGCTGCCCTCTTACGCCAGCGTGGGCGTGATCGCGCCGATTGCGCTGGTTTCTCTGCGCCTGATCCAGGGCCTGGCGCTGGGTGGGGAGTATGGCGGCGCCGCCACCTATGTCGCCGAGCATGCGCCTGCGGGACGCCGGGGCTTTTACACAAGCTGGATCCAGACCACCGCCACGGTGGGCCTGTTCCTCAGCCTGATCGTCATCCTGGTGACGCGCCTGCAGCTGGGCACGGAAGATTTCGCCGCCTGGGGCTGGCGGTTGCCCTTCCTGCTGTCGGGCGTGCTTTTGGGCGTGTCGCTGTGGATTCGCCTGCGCCTGAACGAAAGCCCGGTGTTCCAGCGCCTGGTCAAGGAAGGCAAGACCTCGAAGAAGCCCCTGACCGAGGCCTTCGCCAACAAGAAGAACCTGAAACTTGTGATCCTGGCGCTGGCGGGCCTGACGGCGGGGCAGGCGGTGGTCTGGTACACCGGCCAGTTCTACGCCCTGTTCTTCCTGGAAAAGATACTGAAGGTGGACGGGGCGCTGACCAACCAGCTTGTCGCCTGCGGCCTGGCCATCGGCACGCCCTTCATCATCCTGTTCGGCTGGCTGTCGGACAAGATCGGACGCAAGCCGATAATCCTGGGCGGTTGCCTGCTGGCGGCGCTGACCTATTTCCCCTTGTTTCATGCCCTGACGGCCGCCGCCAATCCCAGCCTGGCAGCCGCGTCGCAACGCGCGCCCATCACCGTCATCGCCGATCCGGCCGGCTGCGCCTTCCAGTTCGATCCGGTGGGCAAGGCGGCGTTCAATTCCTCCTGCGACATCGCCAAATCCTATCTGGCGCGTGCGGGGCTTCCCTATCGCAACGAAAGCGCCGCATCCGGCGCAGTGGCGCAGGTGAAGGTGGGCGATACCGTGTTGGCGTCCTTCGACGGCCATGCGCTGGACAAGGCCGAGATGGCCGCGCGCCGCACCGCCTGGGAAACCGATGCCGCCGCCGCCCTGACCACCGCCGGCTATCCGGCCTCCGCCGACAGCGACCTGGTCAACAAGCCCATGGTGATCGCCATTCTCGCCGTGCTGATGATCTATGTCGCCATGGTCTATGGCCCCATCGCCGCCATGCTGGTGGAGATGTTCCCTGCCGCCATCCGCTACACCTCGATGAGCCTGCCCTATCACATCGGCAATGGCTGGTTCGGCGGCTTTTTGCCGACCACGGCCTTCGCCATGGTGGCGGCCAGCGGCGACATTTTCTACGGCCTCTGGTACCCGGTGATCGTGGCGGGTCTCACCTTCGTGATCGGCCTGTTCTTCATTCGCGAGACCCGGCATGCCAATATCGATGCATGACCATCCGCGAAGCCAAGTTGCCGTCTGACGAACCGGCGATCCTGTCCTTCATCAACGGGCTGCAGGATTTCGAAGCCACCTTTGAACCCGACCGCCGCCGCGATCCCGATTTCGCGGCCCAGCACTGGCGCGAGCTGCAGCATCGCTGCGCCGAAAAGCACGGCATCATGCTGATCGCCGAAGATGCGGACAAAGCTGTAGGCTGGGCCTTTGCCTATGAGCAGCATGGCGAGCTCTTCATCGTCGAACCCGAGCGGCGTCATGGCTTCCTGGCGGAAATCTTTGTGAGCCCTGAGGCACGCGGCAAAGGGCTGGGGCGGGCGCTGATCGCCGGATGCGAGGCGTGGGCGCGGGACCGCGGCCACAAACTGCTGACCATCGGCGTATTGGCCAGGAATCCCGGCGCCATCCGCGCCTATGAGGGTTCAGGCTATGCGCCGTACGCCATCACAATGCGGCGTTATCTGTAAGCGGCTTGAATTTTTTCCCGGATGTCCTAAATCGGGTTTGTGCGAGGACGGCCTTGCGCACTTCCCCATCACACCCGGGACGGCCCGGCTCTCAGGAGAGCCGTTATGGCCTGGTTTTATCTCGTTCTCGCGGGCGTCCTGGAAATCATCTGGGCCTGCTTTCTCAAACAATCGCAGGGCTTCACGCGGCCCATTCCCACCCTCATCACGCTCGCGGCGCTGGCGGGCAGCCTGCTGTTCCTGTCGCTGTCGCTGCGCGCCCTGCCGCTGGGCACGGCTTACGCAATCTGGACCGGCATCGGCGCGGTCGGCACTTTTGCTGTTGGCATCATGCTGCTGGGCGAACCGGCCAGCGCTTCGCGGCTCGCTGCGGCGGGACTGATCGTCAGCGGCTTGGCGCTGATGAAACTGTCGGCATGACTATTTCAAGTTGCCCATCTTGCAGACTTCTTTCCACTCATCGGCCCGCACCGGCTGCACCGACAGGCGGAAGCTGTTGACCAGCGACATCTCGGCCAGCCTGGGATTGGCCTTGGCGTCGGCCAGGGTGACGGGCGTGGGCATGTCCTTGACCGCCTTGACCACCACCAGGCCGAACTGGCCTTTCTCATCGGTGGGATCGGGGCGGTATTCGCCGATCACTTCCACGATCCCCACCACGGCCTTCTGGTCGCCCGAATGATAGAAGAAGCCCAGATCGCCCTTCTTCATCGCCTTCATGTTCAGCTTGGCGGTGTGGTTTCGTACCCCGCTCCAGGGTTCGCCCTTGGCGCCTTTTTTCTTTTGCTGGTCCCAGGACCAGGTTTCCGCTTCGGTCTTGAACAGCCAGTACGCCATTTATTCCGCCTTTAATTTTCGGCCCATCAGACGCATCACCGCTTCCCCCGGCGGCAGCGCGCCGCTGAGCAGGTCCGCCATGGCTTCGGCGATGGGCATTTCCACGCCCACGATTTTGGCCCGCGCCACCAGCGCCGGCGCGGTGTCGACGCCTTCCACCAACGCGCCGGCCGGCGGCTTGCCTTCGCCCAGCGCCACGCCGAAGGAAAAATTGCGCGACGATTTGCTGGTTGCGGTCAGCACCAGGTCGCCCAGGCCCGACAGGCCCATCAGCGTCTCGCGCTTCGCGCCCAGCGCTTCGCCCAGCCGCGCCAGTTCGGCAAAGCTGCGTGCCAGCAGGGCCGCACGGGCATTTTCGCCCAGCCCCATGCCTTCGACCACGCCGCAGGCGATGGCATAGACATTCTTGGCCGCGCCCCCCAGCGCCACGCCCGTCAGGTCGTCGCTGGCATAGGGGCGGAAGGTTGCCGAGCCCAGGCTGGCCTGCAGCTTTGAAGCCAGATCGCCTTTGGCGGCGATCGTTACGGCGGTGGGAAGGCCGCGCGCCACATCACGCGCGAAGGAAGGGCCGGACAGGATGGCGGGCGCCGCATCGGGCAACGCGTCCATCAGCACTTCGGTGACCAGCTTGCCGCTGCCCTGTTCGATGCCCTTGGCGCAGATCACCAGCGGCGTGCCGGGTGTGATCAGCGGCTTCAGCCGGTTGGCGAAGGCATGCAGGACCTGCGCCGGCACCACCAGCAGCAGGGCGTCGGCCTTGGCGGCTTCGGCCAGGTCACCGGTGGCGATGAGTTCCTTCGGCAAGGTGACGCCCGGCAGGAAGCGGTTTTCGCCCTTGGCCCGGATGGAGGCCAGGACATCCTCCTCGCGCACCCACAGCGTGGTCCTGCGGCCGGCGGCCAGCGCCGCCAGCGCCAGGGCGGTGCCCCAGGCGCCGGCGCCCAGAACCGCGATATGGGAAAAGGGGGAATCGGACATCAAATCGTTGGTTGCTTATTCAGCTTTGGACCCTATCTTGCCCTGCATGTGGCCGCAAAGACGGGTTGTCCGCAAATTGCCCGATTTTCTCCCCATTGCCGTGTGAGTTTTCACCGATGCGCCGTTTTCCTCTGATTCTCACCGCCATCGTTTCCATGTTCTGCCTGACCGGCGCCGGCCAGCAGGCGCCGCAGCGCATGTACCAATCCTACGGCGCGCAGGAGAAAGCCGATCTGGACCGGATCAGCGCCTATCTGAATGGCATCCGCACCCTCAGGAGCGAATTCGTCCAGATCGGGCCGGAAGGCGGTGCCGACCAGGGTGAGCTCTATATCGAAAAGCCAGGCCGCATCCGCTTTGCTTTCCGCCCACCCAACCCGATGACCATCGTCGCCACCGGCGGCGCCATCTATGTCAAGAATGCCCGTCTCAACACGGTGGACAAGTACGACCTGTCCGATACGCCGCTGGGCCTTTTGCTGAACGACAAGGTGGACCTGGCGCACAACAAGGCGGTGCTGGGCATCCGTCAGCAGGACGGCATGCTGATCGTGCAGGCCCGCACCAGTACCAACCGCAACAATTCCAACATCACGCTGATTTTCGCTGCGGCCAATCTCGAACTGCGGCAATGGACGGTGAAGGACAATCAGGGCGGCGTCACCACCGTGGCGCTGCAAAACCCGCAGATCGGCGCCAGCCTGGAACCGGCGCTCTTCGCGGTGCCGGTCAAGGCCGTCAAAGTCAAAAGCAACTAATGCCCGTCTGCGGCATCGTCACCGACCGCCGGCTGTCGGACGGCATGGCGGTACATCAGGCCAATGACGAATATGTCGCCGCCATCCGCGACGGCGCGGGCCTGTTGCCGCTGCTCATTCCCTCCACCGATGCGCCGCTGGCGGTGGACGCCGTGCTGCAGGTGGTGGACGGGCTGCTCTTCACCGGCGCGCCCTCCAATGTGGAACCGTCGCGGTATGGCGGCGGCGATCCGCGGCCTGGCACCACGCTGGACGCGGCACGCGACGCCACCACACTTCTTCTGCTCAAGGCCGCCATCGTGCGCGGCGTCCCGGTGCTGGCGATCTGCCGTGGTTTTCAGGAGCTCAATGTCGCCCTGGGCGGCACGCTCCATCAGCATGTGCACGAGATACCGGGCCGGCTGGATCACCGCGAGCCCTCCGGTGTTTCGCTGGATCAGGAGTATGCCCCCGCCCATCCCATTCGAATCATGCCGGACGGCCTCCTCGCGCGACTGTCCGGACAGAAGGAGCCCATGGTTAATTCCCTGCACCATCAGGGGGTGGATATTTTGGCGCCCGGGCTCAAAGCCGAAGCCATCGCGCCCGATGGCCAGATCGAAGCGGTCTCTATGCCGCAGGCGTCGGGCTTCCTGCTGGGGGTGCAGTGGCATCCGGAATGGCGCTGGGCCGAAGACCCGCTAAGCCGGGCCATTTTCGAGGCTTTTGGTGCCGCGGTGCGCGGGCCATAGCCTGCGCCATCCTGATGGGTACGGTATTGATTTACGCCATCCTAACCCGGCGGCCGATAGCTTGCGGGACAAGAGGGTGGTTCCATGCCGCATCGCGCCCGACTCCTGGGCTTCTGCTTCACCAATGCCGATTTCCTGTTCGAGATGGATGCGCAGGGCATCATCCAGTTCACGGCCGGAGCGGCGACCGATCTGGTCCAGCAAGGCAGTGATGCGCTGGTAGGCCGTTCCGCGGCCGATCTCTTCAAGCCATCGGAAGACAGAAAATTCGCTGCCTTCGTCAAGCTGCTCAAAATCGGTGAGCGGGCAGGTCCCTTCAATCTGACCCTTGCAACCGGCGCTGAGGCCAATCTGGCCATGTTCCGCCTGCCAGAGAATGGCGCGAACATCTCCTGCACCCTGGCGCGGCCGGACACCGGCGCGGCCACCATGCCCGCTATCGACCCCAGGACGGGACTCGTCTCGCGCGATGGCTTCATGGCCGCGGCCGAGAAAGCGGACGCCGGGGACGCACTGACACTCGTGACCGTTCCCGGCCTGCCCGAACTCTGCGCGCAGCTCACGCCAGATAATGCGGATGCGCTGATGGAGAGTATCGGTGCGTCGCTGGAAACTTCGGGTGCCAGTACCGCCGGGCGTATCTCCGAAACCAGTTTCGGTGCTCTCGCACCGGCCGCCTGCGGCAGTCTGGGCCTGGCGGGCAAAATCACCGCCGCGATCACGGCCAATGGCTTGCAGGCACCGCGCATAGATGAAAGCTGGATCGGGCTTCAGGGCCCGGGCCTGTCGGCCGGACAGCGCATTCTGTCCTTGCGGTATGTTGTCGAGAAATTCGCCGAGACCGGCAAGGTCGACCGCGGCGCGCGGGACATTGCCGCAACTTTTTCCGGCATGATGAACGAAACCCAGAAGCGCCTCGCCGACATCATGCGCACGGTGGAGAAGGGCGATTTCAGTATCGCCTACCAGCCGATCTGCGATCTGGTGACACGCAAGGTCTCGCATTATGAGGCGCTGGTGCGGTTCACCAAGCCCGCAGACACGGGGGAGACCGTCAAGTTCATCGAGGCGCTCGGCATCGCCAATGCTTTCGACCTGGCGATCGCGACCAAGGTGCTGGACGTGATCGAGCAGGCCGATGTGCATGTCGCCTTCAACGTTTCGGGAGCGACCATTGCCTCGCCGGCCAGCTTCGGCATGCTGGCCGAAATCCTCGCCCGGCGCCGCAAGGTCGCGTCGCGTACCCTGATCGAGATCACGGAAACCGCGGCCATTGTCGATCTGGAAAGCGCGGGCAAGGCCATCGCGGCGTTGCGCAATATGGGCTATCGCGTCGGGCTGGATGACTTTGGCGCCGGAAGCGCCTCGATCAATTATCTTCACGCCTTCCAGGTGGATTTCGTCAAGTTCGATGGTGCCATGGTCGTCAAGATGGGAAGCTCCCCGCGCCATGACGCGTTGCTGGCCGGACTGGTGAAGCTTTGCCGGGATCTCGGCGTCACCACCATCGCCGAATGGATCGAAAGCAGGGACATGGCGGGCAGGGCGAGCGAGATGGGCTTTCATCACGGCCAGGGCAAATGGCTGGGGCCGCCCGTACTGGACATTCTCGCGCCGCCCAGCCGGCGTCAGGCGAGCTGGGGCTGATTCCGCCCGCTGTGCCAGTACCGCCCCGAGTCTGGAAAACCCCGCCCTTTTTGGCAGAAAGAATGTGGCAAAATTGCTATTGTCACTCTAAAAATGATGTAATTCGCCGAATGAGCGAATTTTCTTGAAACATGTTGCATTCCTGCATAGTTTACTCCTCGAAGACGGCCTTGAGCTGCTGGCACTGCCCCCCGCTCGCTTTCAGCTCCCGTCTTCGCCGGAGCGTCTGGTTCATCCCCTCCCGGCCGCTCCTCGCGCATTAAAGCGCATTTAGCCCCCGGCTTCGGCCGGGGGCTTTTTTTTTGATCTGCTGTCAGGGGGAAACCCGCCTGAGGGTCAGGCTGAGGCGTCCCCCGCCCGGCAGCAGGCGGGAAGTGCCCGGCCTGATCCGGTCGATGCCGTGATAGGCCAGCCGCGCCGGCCCCCCGAAGACGATCACATCGCCCGAGGCCAGGGCGACGCTGGCGGTCTTGCCGCCCCGGGCTGGCCCGCCGATGCGGAAGAGGGCGGTATCGCCCAGCGAGACCCCGATCACCGCCGCGCTGGTGTCCTTCTCGTCCCGGTCCTGGTGCAGCCCCATCCTGGCGCCCAAGCGATAGAAATTGACCAGGCAGCTTTCCGGCGCCGGGCCGTCATTGATCTGGCTCCAAAGGTCCAGCAACGCGGGCGGAATCGCGGGCCAGGCTTTGCGGGTGACGGGATGGACCGGCTGATAGCGATAGCCCGTCTTGTCCGCCACCCAACCCAGCGTCCCGAAACTGCTTTCCTCCACCGAGAAGGGCTTGCCGGTGCCCGGCATCACCGGGCGGTACAGCGGGGCGTCTTTCAGCCGTTCCAGCACATCATCCAGCAAAGCCTTTTGCTGGAGCGGCGAGAACTTTTCGCGCCACAGATCCACGCCGGGCGCAACGGCAAGCCTCGTTACCACTGCCTTGGCGAACGGGTCGGTACGGTGAAGATCGCGGCATAGCCGTCCTTCAGTCCATGCGCGTCCAGCCACGCCTTGAGATTTTCCGGCGTGTAGCGTTGCGCGATCCACTGCTCCAGCGGCAGTCCGTCGGAATCTTCCAGGGCAAAATCCGGGAAGGCTTTCAGCCAGCGCTGGTGCCGCTTGGGGAAATGCAGATAGGGAAAGCGCTGGAACTGCGCCATGGCGGACGGCATCGCCGCCCAACCATGTCTGTAGATCAGGTACAGCGCGGCGGCGAAGCTGGCGCGGTCCTGTCCGCCCGAACATTTCAGCAGGAAGGGTTTGGGCGCGGTGTTGAAACTCTCGACCAGGCGCGCCAGCATTTCGCGCGTGGGGAGCTTCCTGGAATCCAGCATGGCGTCGAGATGGACGATGCCGCCCGCTTTCGCGGTGGCGGTTTCCTTTTGCCACCAGGAAAGATCGTCATTGCGGCCGCGCAGGTTGATGATGGCGCGGATGCCGCGCCGCCGCAGGAAGGTGCCCAGGCCCCCCGCCCAGGCCTGCATCGCCCGCGAGGCCTCGCCCGGCACCACCCAGTGGAAATTGTAGAGAATGTCGGTCAGGCTTCGCATAGACTGAATTTAGAGCATTTTTCGGCGGACACGATGCGAATTACCAAACAGATACTGGTCCGGCGCTGGGCCCTCACCACCATCCTGGCTGCGGCGGTGTTCGCCGTCCTGGCCGTGTCGGACCTGCGGCTGGAAGCGCTGTCGGGCTTCGGCACCGCCGACCTGCAGCGTTTTTCCACCGCCCAGCAGTATAATGCGGCCTTCATGGTGTGGCCGTCGCTCTATGCCGTGCGCGCCGGATTCAACTGGGGGCTGGATTACCTGCTGATGCCGCTCTACGCGATGTCCTTCTTCTATTCGGGGATCATCGCGCGCGAGGGCTTCGCGCCCGGAGGGGCGCGGCTGGGCCGCATCCTCACCACCCTGGCCGCCGTGCCCATCGCCGGGACGGTCCTGGATGCCGCCGAGAATGCGCTGCAGGTTTTCATGATGCTGAACGGGGCCACCGACGGGCTGGCCCGCATCGCCTTCACCATCTCCAACGCCAAGATGATGGCGATCATGGTCGGGCTGGTCCTGCTCCTGGGCGCGGTTCTGGCCCAGGTCGCGGAGCGCCAGAAAAAGCGTCTGAAAAGCCCGTAAAAACCGGCGCTTGACCCTCAGCGGTCTTTGCGTATATTCCGCCGCTCTCTGCCAGACTCGGTTTGGCAGAAAACCAATTATTTTCAAGGATTTAGACCATGTACGCGGTCGTCCGCACCGGCGGAAAACAGTATAAAGTGGCCAAGGACGCCGTCCTGAAGGTCGAAACCCTGTCGGGCGATGTCGGCTCCAAGCTGGATCTCGAGGTCCTGATGCTGGGCGGTGACAGCCCCAAGATCGGCGCGCCGCTGGTCAAGGGTGCGTCGGTCCAGTGCGAAATCCTTGAGCACGGCCAGGGCGAGAAGGTCATCGCCTTCAAGAAGAAGCGCCGCAAGAACACCCACCGCAAGCGCGGCCACCGCCAGCACTTCACCAAGGTGAAGGTGCTCGGCATCACCGCCGGTTAAAGGACCAGTCTCATGGCACATAAAAAAGCAGGCGGTTCCTCGCGCAACGGTCGCGACTCCAACCCCAAGATGCTGGGCGTGAAGCTGTTCGGCGGCGAAGCTGTCGCCGGCGGCAACGTGATCATTCGCCAGCGCGGCACCAAATTCTATGCCGGCGAAGGCGTCGGCATGGGCAAGGACCATACCCTGTTTGCCCTTCGCGAAGGCCGCGTCTCGTTCAAGACCGGTTACAAGCGCCGTACCTTTGTGTCCGTGATTACCGGCGCAAACCCGGCGATGAAGATCGCGGCAGAATAGGCGGCTGAAGACATAGGCCGCCAAGAAATTGGCGGCCCGTTATGTGCGAGGGAGATGGTCCGCCATCTCCCTTTTTTATTCCTCGCGTCGAAAGGAACGAGCGGGGAATGTCATGTGCATTTTGGAGAGTGAGAGACTGATATTGCGGCCCCCCAGGCCCACGGATATCGCGGGCATGGTGGTGTGGCTGGGCGATTTCAACGTGTCGAGAAATATGAGCCGCGTGCCCCATCCCTATAGCGAGGAAGATGCCGAGATGTTCGTCGCCGGCATCGGTCCGCAGCGCGAAGGCCGGCAGCACTGCTTTTCGGTGCTGCGCAAGTCCGACGGCATGTTCCTGGGAGGTGCCGGCCTGCAGGAGAATGGCGGCAATGTGGAGTTCGGCTACTGGCTGGGCACGCCCTTCTGGGGCCAGGGCTTCGCCACCGAGGCGGCGTATCGCCTGGTGATGCACGCGTTCCAGGATCTGGGCCAGGAAGAGGTCCATGCCGGCTGGTTCTACGACAATCCGGCATCGGGCCATGTCCTGGCCAAGCTGGGCGCGCGCCACAATGGCAGCAGGATGCGCGAATGCCGGGCCAGGGGCATGGATATTCTGTGCCATGACATGCTGTTGACGCGGGCCGATTTCCTGCGAAAACAGGCCGCATAAGGACGAAACCATGCGTTTTCTCGATGTCGCGAAAGTCTATGCCCAGTCCGGTGCGGGCGGGAATGGCTGCATTGCGTTCCGGCGCGAGAAGTTCATCGAGTATGGCGGGCCCTATGGCGGCGATGGTGGCCGCGGCGGCGACGTGATTGCGGAAGCGGTGGAAAATCTCAACACCCTGATCGACTACCGCTTCCAGCAGCACGTGAAGGCCCGAAGCGGCGAAGGCGGCAAGGGCAAGGTGATGACCGGCGCCAATGGTCCGGACTACATCATGAAGGTGCCGGTCGGAACCCAGATCTACGAGGAGGACGGCGAGACGCTGATCGTCGACATGGCCACCGTCGGCATGCGGTTCCGGCTGCTGCGCGGCGGCAATGGCGGTTTCGGCAATCACCATTTCAAGAGCGCCACCAACCAGGCGCCGGATTTCGCGCTGCCGGGCCAGCCGGCCGAGGAAAAGACCTTCATTCTCAAGCTCAAGCTGATCGCCGATGCCGGACTGATCGGCATGCCCAATGCCGGAAAATCCACTTTCCTCAGCCGCGTCTCGGCGGCGCGGCCCAAGATCGCCGACTATCCTTTCACGACGCTGGAGCCGCAGCTCGGCGTGGTGAAGATCGACGAAACCGATTTCGTGCTGGCCGACCTGCCGGGGCTTATCGAAGGCGCGCATGAAGGCGTCGGCCTGGGCGACCGCTTCCTCGGTCATGCAGAGCGCTGCGCCTCCATCCTGCACCTGATCGATGGCACCGGCGACAATATCGCCAAGACCTACAAGACCATCCGCGCCGAACTGGTCGCCTATGGGCACGGCCTGGCGGAAAAGAACGAGATCGTGGCGCTGAACAAGGTGGACGCGATTCCCGCCAGTGAGCTGGCGAAAAAACGCGCCGCCCTGGAAAAAGCCTGCGGCCACAAGGTCCATGTCATTTCCGGCGTGTCGGGCGAAGGGATCAATACGGTGCTGCGGGCGATGGCCAAGGAAATTACCCAGCGGCGCCTCTATCGGGCCGAGCGCGCGGAGTATAACCGCCCCACCGCCGCGCCCCGCACGCGCGCCGAACGCCAGTCGGCCAATTTCAATGCGCCCGTCGTGCCCAAGGAAAGACTGCAGGACATCAAGCCTGCCAGGCCTGCGACGGCGGTGAAGCCTGCCGCGAAGGTGATTGCCCCGCCCAAAGCCAAGCCTGCGCCCAAGGCCAAAGCCGGGCGGCCCAAAGGCAATGCCAAGGTGAAGAAGGCGGTCAAAACCGTCAAAATCAAGGTGCGCACCGGCAAGGCCAAGGCCAAGCCCCGGACGCTGAGCAAGACCCGGGCGCGGGCCCAGAAGCAGAAACGGCGATGAGCGATATTTTTTCCGGCGCCAAGCTGGTGGTGGTCAAGGTCGGCTCGGCCTTGCTGGTGGACGGCGCCAGGGGCGAGTTGCGCCGCGACTGGCTGAAATCCTTGTGCGCCGATGTCGCGGCCCTCAAGCGCGAAGGCGTGAAAATGGTGCTGGTCTCAAGCGGCTCCATCGCGCTGGGACGGCGGCTGCTCAAGCTGTCATCGGGCGAGTTGCGACTGGAAGAAAGCCAGGCGGCGGCGGCGGCGGGGCAGGTGCGGCTGGCGGAAGCCTATGCCGACATGTTCGCTTCGCTCGACATCGTCGCGGCCCAGGTGCTGCTGACCTTCGGCGATACCGAGGACCGCCGCCGTTACCTCAACGCGCGCGCCACCCTTGGCACCCTGGTCGATCTGGGCGCGGTGCCGGTGATCAACGAGAATGACACGGTGGCGACCGCCGAAATCAAGTTCGGCGACAATGACCGGCTGGGCGCGCGTGTTGCCTCCATGATGGGGGCGGACCGGCTGGTGCTGCTGTCCGACGTCGATGGGCTTTACACCGCCAATCCCGGCATCGAGGCTTCCGCAAAGCACATTCCCGAGGTCACCGCCATCACGTCCGAGATCGAGGCGATGGCGGGGGATTCCATTTCCGGCTTTGGCCGCGGTGGCATGACCTCCAAGCTGATCGCCGCCAAGATCGCGATGGGCGCGGGCTGCGATGTGATCCTGGCCAAGGGTGAAACCCTGTCGCCTCTAACCGCTATCCGCGGCGGTGCGCGGCATACGATTTTCCGCGCCAGCGTCACGCCCGCCGCGGCGCGCAAGCGCTGGATCGCGGGCGCGCTGCGTCCCGAAGGCGCGCTGGTGATAGACGAGGGCGCGGTGCGCGCCCTGAAGGAGGGCAAAAGCCTGCTTCCCGCCGGCATCCGCCAGATTGACGGGCGCTTCGAGCGCGGCGACGCCGTGGTGGTGAAAGACCGCGACGGGCGCGAAATTGCCCGTGGTTTGGCGGCTTATAATGCCTCGGATGCGGAACTGATCGCCGGCAAGCGCACGGTCGAAATCGAGGCCATTCTGGGCTATCGTGGCCGGGACGAGATGATCCATCGCGACGACCTGATCCTGACGGGAAACG
>CANKIV010000042.1 GCA_947482125.1 Alphaproteobacteria bacterium | reverse complement strand
ATTGTTGAAATTGCAGAAGACGAAGCCGGCGCCCGGCAGGCCGGCTTCGGCGCGGCTTGGCGGGGCGGCGAGGGCGCGGCCCTTGTCGTCATTGGCCAGATAGCAACCCGGAACGATCGCCACTTTTTCGTCGTAAAAGCGCTGCTCGTCGTCGGGGATCACCACCTTGTCGGCGATGATGTAATCCATGTAAGGCGCGCCCAGGGTGGCGGGAAAGCCCAGATAGTTGACCTGCACCGGTGCGGGACGGCGCGCGAACACGCCCATGCGGGCCTTGCCGAAATAGCCGTTGAGATTGACCAGAATGTCGATCTCCGCAGCGCGAATTTTCGCTGCCGCCTCTTCGTCCGACAAGTTGGAGATGTCGATCCATTCGTCGAAGCGCTTTTCCAGCCGGGCCCGCAGGGCGGTGCCGTCGCTCTGGCCATTGTCGAAGGCGACGAGTTCGAACTTGTCCGGATCATGGGCGTCATACAGTCCCGCCATCAGGATCTGCACCGCCTGTTCGCGGAATTCGCCCGAGACATAGCCCAGGCGGATTTTTTCGTGGCTCTTGCGCGCTTCGCGGTCGTGGTGGGGCTGGTCCGGATTTTCCGGATACTGGTCGCGTGCCCATATCCGCGAGCAGGCCTGCATGTCCGCCGGGCTTTCCGTCACCGCCTGGAACATGAAGGGCCGCGCCACGCGCTGGCCGAAGCGGATGCCTTCCTCGAGCTCGGATTTCTGCGCGGCATAATTTTTCCAGTCGGCGCCGTACATGTTCAGGTGCAGGATTTCGCCCTGGGCATAGGGATATTCGGGGTCCAGCAGCAGCACCCGCTTCAGGTCGGCCAGCGCCGGGGCATATTCGCGCTTTTCGGCCCACCAGGCGTTGGCGCGGTTGTTCACGGCCTCGATATAGTCGGGGCGGATGGCGAGGGCCTGGCCATAGCTTTCGATGGCCTCGTCGATGCGCCGCATGTCGCGCAGGACATTGCCGCGATTGTTCAGGGCGACGGGATGGCGGGGCGTAATGGTCAGCAACATGTCGAAGCTGGCCAGTGCTTCCTCGTACTGCGCCAGATCGCGCAGCGCGAGCCCGCGATTGCCCCAGGCTTCCGCGAATTGCGGCTCCAGCGCCAGGGTGCGTTCGAAACTGGCCAGGGCTTCGGCCGGGCGCTTCAGGGTCAAGAGTGCCACGCCGCGATTGTTGAACATTTCGGCATCGTCGGCGCGTCCGGCCATCACGCTCTCGAACGCCGCCAGGGCCTCCCCGGCCCGCTGCATATCCAGCAGCGCCACCGCAAGATTGTAGCGCGCGTCGGTATAGTCCGGCTTCAGCGACAGGGCCTGTTCATAGGCTTCCAGCGCTTCGGGCAGGCGCCGCAGCGCCCGCAAGGCCAACCCGCGATTGTTCATCGCCATGACATTGCCGGGCTGCATCGTCAGCACGCGGTCATAGCTGGCCAGGGCATCGTCCAGCTGGTTCATCGCCGCCAGCGCCACGCCGCGGTTGATGAGGGCGGCGATCATTTCCGGGCGCATCACCAGGGCACGATCATAGCTGTCCACCGCCATTTCGAAACGGTGCATGTCCGCCAGCACCACGCCGCGGTTGTAAAGTGCTTCGGGCATGTTGGGCTGGATCTCCAGCGCCCGGTCGAAGCATTCCAGCGCCTCGGCGGCGCGCCCCGCGCCCTGCTGCGCCATGCCGTGATTCATCACGGCGCCCAGATGGTCCGGGGAAATCTTCAGCGCTTCTCCCAGGTACTCCGCCGCTTCGGCGCTGCGGCCCTGCTGCAGCCGGAGCAGGCCCAGATAATAGCGCGGCCCGAACAGGCCCGGATCGGCATCCAGTATCCGCAGATAGAGTTTTTCCGCTTCCGCTAGGTTCCCCTGCTGATGGATTCGGACGGCCTCTTCGGCCAGGGCTTTCAGATCCAGAACTTCCATGCGTCTTTTCTTCTTCTTGTATTCAGGACTGCGAGGCAGCCTGAGCCACCGCCAGCGCCGTCATATTGACGATCCCGCGCGCGGTCACCGACGGCACCATCACATGCACGGGCTTGGAGACGCCGAGCAGCAAGGGGCCGACCAGCAGGGCCTCGGTGGCCGCCGACAGCAGGGTGAGCGCGATATTGGCGGCGTCCAGCGACGGCATCACCAGCAGGTTGGCCGAGCCGGTGAGGGGACTTGAGGAGACATAGCGGCCACGCAACACGTCGCTCAGCGCGGCGTCGGCGTGCATTTCGCCGTCAATCTCGAAATCGGGATTGGTTTCGCGCAGCAGCGCCATCGCCTTGCGCATTTTCCGGGCGCTGGGCGAATCCGAAGTGCCGAAGCTGGAATGGGACAGCAGCGCCGCCTTGGGCGCCAGGCCGAAGCGGCGCACGGTCTTGGCCGCCAGCAGCGTCATTTCCGCGATCTGCTCGGCGCTGGGGTCGAGATTGAGATGGGTGTCGCAGAAGAACAGCGCCCCGTTGGGCAGGATCAGCGCCGACAGGGAATAAAGCCGGCTGACGCTGGGCAGGCGCGGAATGATGGGCAGGATATTGGCCAGCTGACGCGTCCAGTCGCCCAAGCCCCCGCACAGGGCGGCATCGACTTCGCCGGCTTCCAGCAGCATGGCGGCGGCGATGCCATGCCGGCTGGCGATCCAGCGCGCCGCCGATTCCGGCTGCACGCCGCGCCGCTCCACCAGCCGCTGATAGCGCTGGGTCAGCGGCGCCAGGTCCTTGTGATCCTGCGCCGGATCGACGATCCGCACCTGCTTGTTGAAATCCAGCCGCAGGCCGAGCTTCTTGGTCTTTTCGATGATCACGTCGCGGCGACCGATCAGCACCGGCTGGGCCAGGCCTTCGTCCAGCACCGTCTGCACCGCGCGCAACACGCGTTCTTCCTCGCCTTCGGCATAGACGACGCGGCGCGGGCTCTGGCGCGCCACCTCGAACACCGGGCGCATCAACTGGCCGGAACGGTAGACGAACTTTTCCAGTTCGGCCTCATAGGCGTCGAAGTCGGCAATGGGGCGCCGGGCCACGCCGGACTCCATGGCGGCGCGGGCCACGGCGGGGGCGATGGACAGGATCAGGCGCGGATCGAACGGCTTGGGAATGATGTAGTCGCTGCCAAAGCCCGGGGCATGACCGCCATAGGCGGCGGCCACCACATCGCTGGTTTCGGCCCGGGCCAGGGCGGCGATGGCCTCCACCGCCGCGACCTTCATGTCTTCATTTATGGTGGTGGCGTCGACATCGAGCGCGCCACGAAAGACAAAGGGAAAGCACAGGACGTTGTTGACCTGGTTGACGTAATCCGAGCGCCCGGTGGCGATAATGGCGTCGGGCCGGGTCGCCTTGGCGACCTCGGGAAGGATTTCCGGGTCGGGATTGGCCAGGGCCAGAATGAGCGGCTTGTCCGCCATCTGCGGCAGCCATTCGGGCTTGAGCACATTGGGCGCGGACAGGCCCAGGAAGACGTCGGCCCCGACCAGCACATCGCCCAGGGTGCGGGCATCGGTCTTGCGGGCGTAACGTGCCATGTTGGGCGGCATGTTATCGCCGCGATCCTTGTGCACCACGCCCTTGATGTCTGTGAGGGTGACATTGTCGATGGGTAGCCCCATCGCCACCAGCAGGTCGACACAGGCGAGCGCGGCGGCACCGGCGCCGCTGGTCACCAGCTTGACGTCCTTGAATTCCTTGCCCTGCAGCAACAGCCCGTTGCGGATGGCGGCGGCGCAGACGATGGCGGTGCCGTGCTGGTCGTCATGGAAGACCGGAATCTTCATGCGCTCGCGCAGCTTCTTTTCGATGATGAAGCATTCCGGCGCCTTGATGTCTTCCAGATTGATACCGCCGAATGTCGGCTCCAGCGCCGCGACGATATCGACGAACTTGTCGATGTCGAGTTCGTCCACTTCCAGGTCGAACACGTCGATGCCGGCGAATTTCTTGAATAGGACGGCCTTGCCCTCCATCACCGGCTTGGAGGCGAGCGGGCCGATATTGCCCAGGCCCAGCACGGCGGTGCCGTTGGTGATCACCGCCACCAGGTTGCCGCGCGCCGTCAGTTCGCGTGCCTGGGCGGGATCGGCGACGATGGCCTCGCAGGCCGCCGCCACGCCGGGCGAATAGGCCAGCGCCAGGTCGCGCTGATTCGCCATGCGTTTGGTCGCTTCCACCGACAATTTGCCGGGTCGCGGTAGGCGGTGATAGGCGAGAGCCGCCTTGCGGAAATCGTCGTCCATGAAAGAGCCTGTCGGTGGAGCGGGTAATTGGCAGGTCCGGAGGGGCAAAATCAATCCTTTCCCCCTGTTTTTGCCGGGTTTTCCGCCCCTTTTCCCGGAACCGGGGCCCCCGCAGGCACGTTCTTCGACAGGCATGGCGCGCAGATGTCGGGGACGGATTTCATGGCGCTCCCGATAGGCTAGTTTGGCGGCGATTGATTTGGACGATTCTTGCTTTCGCCATAACGCGCCTTTGGTGCGCGACCTCAGGAGTTTTCATGCAGATCGGAATAGTCGGACTGGGCCGGATGGGGGCCAATATCGGCCGACGGCTGATGAAGAACGGCCACACGGTGGTGGGCTATGACGCCAGCCCCGAGGCGGTGAAGGCGCTGGAAGGCGCCACCGGCGCCAGTTCGCTGGAAGATGTGGTGGCCAAGCTAGCTGCCCCGCGTACGATCTGGGTGATGCTGCCGTCGGGCAAGATCACCGAGGACGCCATCGCCGCCCTGGGCAAGCTCTTGTCCAAGGGCGATGTGGTGATCGACGGTGGCAACACCTTCTTCAAGGACGATATCCGCCGCGCCAAGAGCTTGCGCGAACACGGCATCGACTATGTCGATGTCGGGACCTCCGGCGGCGTCTGGGGGCTGGAGCGCGGCTATTGCATGATGATCGGGGGCGACAGGGCGGTGGTGGAACGCCTGGATCCCATCTTCAAGACCCTGGCGCCAGGCGCGGGCGACATCGCCAAAACGCAGGGCCGCGAAAAGTCCGATCCGCGCGTGACCGAGGGTTACATGCATGCGGGTCCCGCCGGCGCCGGCCATTTCGTCAAGATGGTCCATAACGGCATCGAATACGGCCTGATGCAGGCCTATGCCGAAGGCTTCGACATCATGCGCGGGCGCAACAGCGAAAGGCTGGCGGAAGAAGAACGCTTCGACATCAATGTCGGCGATGTCGCCGAAGTCTGGCGGCGCGGCAGCGTGGTGGCCTCATGGCTGCTGGACCTGACCGCCATCGCCCTGACCAAATCGGAAAGACTGGAAGAGTTCACCGGCAAGGTGGATGACAGCGGCGAGGGCCGCTGGACCATCCAGGCGGCGATCGACGAGTCGGTGGCCGCGCCGGTGATCACGGCGGCCTTGTTCGCCCGCTTCCGCTCGCGCAGCGAAAATACCTTCGGCGAGAAACTGCTGTCGGCCATGCGCAAGGAATTCGGCGGCCATATCGAAAGCACCGTGCCGGAACGCAAGGCCAAGGATGACGACAAGTGAGCGCCCTGTCGCACAGCAATCCGCCGCCGCCCTGCGCCATTGTTATCTTCGGCGCCAACGGCGACCTGACCAAGCGCCTGATCGTGCCGGCGCTCTACAATCTGGCGCGGACCGGCCTGTTGCCGGAGCGCCTGGCGCTGATCGGCGTGGGCCATAACGACAAGACCAGCGAAGAGTGGCGCGTTGGCTTGCGCGAATTCCTGGAACAGGTGCTGGCCAAGACCGAGCAGACCATAGACGAAAATCTGTGGAAGGCCGTGTCGCAGAACATGACCTTCCTGAAGGGCGGTTTCGAAGAGCCCGGGACCTATCAGGCGCTGGGCGGCCTCCTCGGCAAGATCGACCAGGATGTGGGGCTGGATGGCAATGTGCTGTTCTATCTCGCCACCGCCGACCGCTTTTTCGCGCCCATCGCCGGCAAGCTGGGTGAAGCCGGGCTGGTCAAGGATGATCGCGGTTTTCGCCGTGTCATCGTGGAAAAGCCGTTCGGCCACGACCTGCAATCGGCCAAGGACCTCAATGCCTACTTGCTGAAATATCTCAAGGAAGACCAGATCTACCGCATCGATCATTTCCTCGGCAAGGAAACGGTGCAGAACATCATGGCGCTGCGTTTCGCCAACGGCCTGTTCGAGCCGATCTGGAATCGCGACCGCATCGACCATGTGCAGATCACGGTGGCCGAAAGCATCGGTATCGAGGGGCGGGGCAATTTCTACGAGAAGACCGGCGCCCTGCGCGACATGGTGCCCAACCACCTGTTCCAGCTGGTGGCGATGACGGCGATGGAGCCGCCCGTGAGTTTCGACGCCGAGGACATCCGCGCCAAGAAGGCGGAGCTGTTCAAGGCCATGCAGACGCTCGCCGTGACCGACGTGGTGCGCGGCCAGTATGACGCCGGCTCGGTGCAGGAGCAGCAGGTCGCAGCCTATCGCCGCGAGCCCAATGTCGCGCCCGACTCCAATATCGAAACCTATGTCGCCATGCGGCTGAAGATCGACAACTGGCGCTGGGCGGGCGTGCCGTTCTATCTGCGCACCGGCAAGCGGCTGAACATCCGCTCCAGCGAGATCGCCATCCGCTTCAAGCAGGCGCCCTATGCCCTGTTCCGCGACACGCCGGTGGACGAGCTGGATGCCGACTGGCTGATCTTGCGCATCCAGCCCGACGAGGGCATCCGCTTGCGCTTCAACGCCAAACGGCCCGGCCCGGCCATGACGCTGGAAAGCGTCTCGATGCGTTTCAACTACAAGGACTATTTCCACCAGGCGCCGGCGGTCGGTTATGAGACGCTGATCTATGACTGCCTGATCGGCGACGCCACCCTGTTCCAGCGCGCCGACCAGGTGGAAGCCGCCTGGGCGCTGGTCGAGCCGGTGCTGAAAGGTTGGCAGAACACCCATCCGCGCCACTTCCCCAATTACGCGGCGGGCAGCGAAGGCCCCATCGCGGCCAACGACCTGTTGGCCAGGGACGGCCGCTCCTGGCGCGCCATCCGCATCCTGGGCGGCAAATGAGCGACATAGCTGGCACGCTGGAAGTGGTGAAGGACGCGGGCGCCCTGGCGGCGCGCGCGGCCGAGATCATCGCCGGGCGGGTCAAAACCGCCAAATGGCCCTATCGCATCGTGCTCTCGGGCGGTTCCACGCCGCGCGCCACCTATCAGCGTCTGGCGGAGCGCAAGGATCTGGACTGGAGCTGTGCCGAGCTTTTCTTTGGCGATGAACGGTTCGTGCCGACGGACCACCCCGATTCCAATTACCGCATGGTGCGCGAAAGCCTGCTGGCGGGCGGCACGGTGATGCCGCGCAAGCTGCTGGCCATTCCCACCGACGGCACGCCGCAAAGCGCCGCCGACCGCTATGACGAAATCCTGCGCCAGCAGTATGGCGCCGGCAGCCTGGAGCCGGGCGTGCCGCTGTTCCACCTCACTCTGCTGGGGCTGGGCGATGACGGCCATACCGCCTCGCTGCTGCCGGGCCAGCCCGTTCTCAAGGAGCGCACACGCTGGGCAGCGGTGGTGCCGGAAGGGCGCGAGAACCAGCGCATTACCCTGACTTATCCGGCGCTGAACTCCAGCGCGCTGATCCTTTTTCTGGTGTCCGGCGCAGCCAAGCGCGACGCGCTGGCCCAGGCGCGCGGCGGGGCATTGCCGGCGGGCGCGCTCCGGCCGCAAGGCGAGGTGTTGTGGCTGGTGGATGAGGCGGCAGCGGGCGAGCAAGATCAAGGTTATGGATTCTGATGCCTGCAAAAGCTGAACGCATTCTCTGCATCGATATCGGCGCCAGCGGTCTCAAGGCGGCCATCATCGGCCGCACCGGCAAGTTCCTGATGAAGCGGGTGCGGGTGAAGACGCCTGCGCTGCGCACGCCGCGCCAGGTCGTGCCGCTGCTGCTGCAACTGGTCAGGCCGCTGGGCAAGTTCGATCATGTCACCATCGGCTTTCCCGGCATGGTCAAGGCGGGCAGGGTGGTTACCGCGCCCAATCTGGGGACCGAGGACTGGGCAGGCTTTGCGCTGGCGGCGGTGATGCGCAAAAAGCTCGGCAAGCCGGTCAAGCTGCTCAATGATGCCGATGTCCAGGGACTGGCGGTGATCAAGGGCAAGGGACTGGAACTGGTTTGCACGTTGGGCACGGGCTTTGGCACTGCATGGTTTCGCGACGGTATCCTGATGCCCCACATGGACCTGGCGCATCTTACCCTGCAGAAGAAAAACGATTTCGACGTGCTGGTGGGCGACAAGACCCGGCGGACAATCGGCGACCGCCGCTGGAACAGGCGTATCAAGAAACTCATCACCGTGCTGGACACGGTGTTCAATTACGACCATCTGTATCTTGGCGGCGGCAATTCGCGCTGTGTGGATTTCAAGCTGCCGCGCAATGTGACCATCGTTGACAATGATGCGGGTATGGAAGGCGGCGCCTTCGCCTGGACCCGCCACACCACCTGATCTCGCCACCGCCATGGAACCCGTCCAAGGGTCTGCGCGTTTCGATCCCATTGGATCGAATCCCTGATTTTCATTTCTTGTGATTGAAGAACGGGCCACAAGCGACGGAAGCGTAGATGATGCCGCCGGTGAGTGGAAACACGGCACTTTTTCTCGACATAGATGGCACCTTGCTGGATCTTGCGCGCACGCCCGATCAGGTCAAGGTGCCGGGCGAGTTGCTGCGGGTGCTGGAAAAGCTTGACCAACAGTTGCATGGCGCGCTGGCTTTTGTCAGCGGCCGCTCGCTGGAGAGCATCGACAGGCTGTTCGCGCCCTTTCGCCCGGCCGCCATCGGGGCGCATGGCGGCGAGATTCGCGGCATCAATGGCGAGATCGCCCGCATTGCACCTTTGCCCGATTCCATCCGCGAAATCTTCGCCGGCCTGGCCGAGCATATTCCAGGCCTGCTGCTGGAAGACAAGAGATGCGCCCTGGCGCTGCATTATCGCCTGGCGCCGGAAGCCCTGCCTGTTCTCACCTCGGCGATGGAAAGGCATGCCAGGCTGTTTGCGGACGAAAAGGTTCATATCCTGCACGGCAAGGCGGTGATCGAGGCACGGCCCCGAGGCATCGACAAGGGCAGCGCGGTCGTCAAGCTGGCGCGGCAGAAGCCGTTCAAGGGCCGCGCCATCCTGTTCGGCGGCGATGACACCACCGATCTGGATGTTTTCCGCATCCTCCCCCAATTGGGCGGACGCGGCTTTTCAGTGGGCAAGCGTTTTCCTGGCGCCGAACATGTGTTCGAAACGCCGCGCGCCGTGCGCCAATGGCTGGGCCGCGTGGCGGAAGGGGGTGTGCGATGAGCCGGCCGCCCGATCTTGCGGTGGTGGGCAATGGCCGCATCGCAGCCCTGGTGAACGCCCGCGGCCAGCTGGTTTGGTGGTGCTTTCCGCGCTTTGACAGCGATCCGGTGTTCAGCCGCCTGATCGCGGGCGACGAGGAAAAAGGCTTTGCCGATGTGCTGCTGGACCGGCAGGCCGACAGCAAGTCCTCCTACGAGCGCAACACTGCCACGGTCGTCACCGTGCTGACCGCCGAGGACGGGGCGCAGGTCCGCATTACCGATTTCGCGCCGCGCCTGCGCAACTTTGAACGGTTGTTACGGCCGCCCCAGCTGATGCGCATCATCGAGCCCATCGCCGGGCTGCCGCGCATCACCATCCGCGTCCGCCCCACGCAATTCTATGGCAATCCCATGAAGCGGCGGGTGGCGGGGTCCAGCCATGTCACCTATGGGGAGCCGGCGCTGGTGCGCCTGACCACCGATGCGCCGCTGTCCTACATCCAGCAGGAAACACCATTCGTGCTGACCCGGCCGCTGCATCTGGTCTTCGGGCCCGACGAGCCGTTTGTGGGCGATATCGGCGCCACGGTACGCGATTTCCGCGCCCGCACCTGCGACTACTGGCGCGAATGGGTGCGCCGCCTGTCCATCGCCTATGAATGGCAGGATGCCTCCATCCGCGCCGCCATTACGCTCAAGCTGTGCAGCTTCGAGGAAACCGGCGGCATAGTTGCGGCCCTGACCACTTCGCTGCCCGAGGCGCCGGGTTCCGGGCGCAACTGGGATTACCGCTATTGCTGGCTGCGTGACGCCTATTTCGTGGTCAAGGCGCTGAACGCCATCGGTGCCACCCAGACCATGGAACAGTATATCGCCTATATCCTGTCCATCGCCGGCAACGAGGACGCGCTCAAACCCTGCTACGGCATCGTGCCCAATGAAGACCTCACCGAATGGATCGCGCCCGACCTCAAGGGCTTTGAAGGCCATGGCCCGGTCAGGATTGGCAATGCCGCGGTGGAACAGGTGCAGCATGACGCCTATGGCAGCGTGATCCTGGCGGCGACGCCGATGTTCTTCGACAGTCGCCTGCCGGTGCCCGGCGACGAACCGCTGTTCCGCCTGCTGGAAAAGATGGCCCAGCAATGCGTCAATCTCGCGCTCGAGCCGGATGCCGGCATCTGGGAATATCGCGGCCGCAAGCGCGTGCACACCCATAGCGGCGCCATGTGCTGGGCGGGCATCCGCCGTACCGCCGCCATCGCGGCGCGGTTGGGCCTCCCGGACCGCGCCCGGCATTGGCAACGGCAGGCCGATTCCATCGGCGAGGAACTGCTGAAGCGGGTGTGGAGCGAGAAGCGCAAGGCCTTCACCGCCGCCGAGGGTATCGAAGACATGGATGCCAGCGTGCTGCAGCTGCCCGAACTGGGCCTGATCGCGCCGCACGATCCGCGTTTCGCCTCGACCGTCGCCGCCATCGAGCAGGATCTGGTGCGCGGCCGCCATGTCATGCGCTATGCGGCGGAAGACGATTTCGGCCTGCCGGAAACCGAATTCCTGGTCTGCCGCTTCTGGCTGATCGATTCGCTGGCGGCGTTGGGCCGCTGCGAGGAGGCGCGCGAGCGCTATACGGACGCGCTCGCCCTGCGCAACAGCTATGGCTTGCTGGCCGAAGACATTCATCCGCAGACCGGCGCCCTGTGGGGAAATTTCCCCCAGACCTATTCGATGGCGGGCGTCATCCTCAGCGCCATGCGGCTGAGCAAAAGCTGGGAGGACCGGTATTGGCGCGCATCTTCATAATTTCCAACCGGGTCGCGATTCCGAACAGCGGCACCCAGCCCGGCGGACTGGAAGTCGTGCTCAAGGCCACGCTGAAGAAGCATCCGTGCGTCTGGTTGGGCTGGAGCGGAGACGTCAACGATACGCCCCGTACACACACCATCAGGAAGGGCAGGAACAGTTATATCGTCCTCGATCTGAGAACAGAGGACTTCGAGGAATATTATAACGGCTTTGCCAACCGGGTGCTGTGGCCGATCTTCCATTATCGCATCGACCTGGCGGAGTTCTCGCGCCGCGACCTGTCCGGTTACCTGCGCGTCAATGAACAATTCGCCGATGAGCTGAAGAAGGTGCTCAAGCCCGACGACATCGTCTGGGTGCATGACTACCACCTGATCCCACTGGCCCAGGCACTGCAGGCCCGGGGGCTGAACAACAAGATTGGCTTCTTTCTGCACATTCCGCTGCCGCCGCCGGAAATCCTCACCGCCATGCCCCATCACGAGACGCTGATCCCGGCGTTGGGGGCCTATGATCTGGTGGGGTTCCAGACCGACGGTGATGCCGCCAATTTCGCCCGTTATCTGGCAAAAGAGCTGGGAGCGCCTTCACACATGACATTGCGGCTGGGCAGTGGTGCGCGAGCCATGCGTATAGGAACCTTTCCCGTCGGAATCGAAACCCGGCAGTTCAGCCGCCTCGCCGGCCGGGCCGTGCGCACAAGGTTTGTCCGCAAGGTGATCGACTCGATCCCGGGAAAGCTGATTATCGGCGTTGATCGGCTGGATTATTCCAAGGGGATCGCGCAGCGGATGGAAGGCTATGAGCGATTTCTGCGCGGCCATCCGGAGTGGAGCGGCCAGATCACCTACCTGCAGATCACGCCGAAAAGCAGAAGTCAGATCAAGGAGTATGCCGAGATGGAGCAGGCGGTCAGTTCCACGGCAGGCCGGATCAACGGCGCCTTTAGCGAGGCGGCCTGGACGCCGGTGCGCTATGTCAACAGGGCCTACAGCCGAACGGCGCTGGCGGGCCTGTATCGTGCAGCTCGGGTCGGTCTGGTGACCCCGATGCGCGACGGGATGAATCTGGTGGCCAAGGAATATGTCGCCGCCCAGGACCCTGCTGATCCCGGCGTCTTGATCCTGTCGCGCTTCGCCGGTGCCGCCGACGAATTCCGTGCCGCGCTGCTGGTCAATCCCTATGACCCCGACGCGGTCGGTGCGGCCATCGCCCGCGCCATGGCGATGCCGAAGGATGAACGCAAGAAGCGCCATGCCGAGCTTTATGCCAGCCTGCTGCGCAATGACGTTTCGGAGTGGGGCGACCGTTTCCTCAAGGCCCTGGCAGGTCCGGAAACCGGCCGCTCGTCACGCGAGACCCAGGACCTCAGCGATTTCATCGCCGGGCCGTGACAGTCCTATTCGGCCGTATCCAGTTTCAGCGCCGCCAGTGCCAGCGCAATCCAGCCCGCGACGAAGCTGAGGCCGCCCAGCGGCGTGATCATGCCCAGCGCCGTCACGCCGGTGAAAGCCAGCACATAGAGCGAGCCGGAAAACAGCAGGGTGCCGGCGAGAAACAGCGCGGCGGCGAGCGAGGCCAGCCGGGCGGCACGGCCTCGCGCGGCCAGCGCCGCCAGTCCCATGGCGAGGGCATGAACCAAGTGGTACCGCGCGCCGGTTTCAAATACCGCCAGCATGCGCTCGCTCAGCATGGCTTGCAGGCCATGGGCGGCAAATGCCCCCATCACCACCGCCAGGGCGCCCATCAGGGCGGCAAGGAAAAGCCAGCGTCTCATGGGCGGGACTTATAGACAGACCCGGCGGGCTTTGCGAGTTTGAGGCAGGCCAAAGGAAAATGCATGCCCGAATTCGCCATCGCCAGTGACGGTATAAAACTCGCCTTTGAGCGTATGGGCGAAGGCCCGGCGATCGTGCTGGTGCATGGTTTTGGCTCGAGCCGGTCGCAGAACTGGAAGTCCACGGGCTGGTATGGCGGGTTGACCCAAGCAGGCTTTTCCATCGTGGCGATGGACTGCCGCGGCCATGGCGACAGCGGCAAGCCGCATGACGTATCGGCCTATGGTCATGACCGCATGGCCGAAGACGTTCTGGCGGTGATGGATGCCGCCGGCCTCGGCCAGGCGCTGGTCTGCGGCTATTCCATGGGCGGGTTTATCGGATTGCGGCTTCTGGACACCCATCCCGAACGCATCACCAGGCTGGCCCTGGCCGGGGTCGGCGCGCATTACCTGGAAGACCGCATCACCGCGCCTGAGGCGCGCGCCTCTCTGGCCGATGCGCTGCTGACCGACGACAAGGACGGCATCTCCGATCCGCGCGCCAGGATGTTTCGCGCTTTTGCCGATCAGCCGGGCAAGGATCGTTTTGCGCTGGCCGCCTGCATGCGGGCGATGTCGCCGCGCCTGCCACCCGCCACACTTGCGGCGTTAAAACGGCCGATCCTTGTCGTTTGTGGTGAACTGGATGATACGGCGGGGCGCCCCGAGCCACTGGCTGCGGCCTTCGCCGACGGCAAGGCCGTCATCATTCCCAATCGCGATCACATGTCGGCGGTGGGCGACCGCCATACCCGCCAGGCCGTCACCGACTTTTTCGGCGCCTGACGCAACCGATCCCGCCGTACATTCGTTTCCATCTGGCGCCTCTATTCCGCAACCGTGCCCAAACTCCGGGCACGGGCCCAATGATCT
>CANKIV010000041.1 GCA_947482125.1 Alphaproteobacteria bacterium | reverse complement strand
GGCTCCATCAACGGCCAGGCCGGCCAGTACGGCCAGGTCAATTACGCCGCCGCCAAGTCCGGCATTCACGGCTTCACCAAGGCGCTGGGACAGGAAGGTGCCAAGGCGGGCATCACCGTCAACGCCATCGCGCCCGGCTATATCGACACCGACATGGTGGCGGCGGTGCCGCCTGAAGTGCTGGCCAAGATCGTCGCCCGCATTCCGGTGGGCCGTCTGGGCAAGGCATCGGAAATCGCGCGCGGCGTGCTGTTCCTGGTGGCGGACGAGGGCGGTTTCATCACCGGCTCCACGATGTCGATTAACGGTGGTCAGCACATGTACTAGTGGCATCGGAGCCGCTAGTTTTCACGCATGATTTCTTCTCTCACCGCCGAAAAGCTCGCCTGCACGCGCGGCGACAGGAAGCTGTTTGACGGCCTGTCGTTTCGCGTCTCGGCGGGACAGGCGCTGGCGGTGGAAGGTGCAAATGGCGCGGGCAAGACCTCGCTGCTGCGCATGCTGGCCGGTTTTCTGGCGCCGGCGGCGGGGCGCATTGTGCTGAAATCGGCGCAGGCGGAAATTCACGAGTCCGAAGAGCGCGGCAAGGCCATCGGCTGGCTGGGGCACCAGGATGGCCTCAAGCCGCAGCTGACCGTGCGCGAGCAGCTGGATTTTTTCGCCCGGCTCCATGGCGCCCCGGCTGAAGCAGGCGTGCTGAAGCAGGTGGGCCTTGAGCGGCAGGCCGAACTGCCCTGCCGCTATCTGTCGGCGGGCCAGCGGCGGCGGCTGGCCCTGGCGCGGCTTCTGGCCAGCGATCGCCCGGTGTGGCTGCTGGACGAGCCCTTTGCGGCCCTGGACGCGTCCGGACAGGCGCTGGTGGCGCAATTGATGGCGCGCCATTGCGGCCATGGCGGCATCATCATTGCCGCGACCCATGAGCCGCTCGGCCTTGGCAATGAAAGCCTGAAGCTGTGAGCCCCTTTGTCACCCTGCTGACGCGAGACCTGCGCCTGGCGGCCCGCAGCGGCGGCGGCGCGGCGCTGGCGCTGTCCTTCTTCGCCCTGGTGGCGACACTGGTGCCACTGGGCGTGGGCGCGGACCTCAAGCTCCTCGCGCGGGTGGCGGGCGGCATCTTGTGGGTGGGTGCGGTGCTCAGTGCGCTGCTGTCGCTCGACCGCCTGTTCCAGGGCGATTACGAAGACGGCAGTCTGGAGATCATTGCGCTGTCGCCCCTGGCGCTGGAGGCAGCCGCCTTGGCCAAGATTGCCGCCCACTGGCTGTCCACCGGCCTGCCGCTGACCCTGCTGTCGCCGCTGCTGGCGCTGATGTTCAACCTGGACCCCGCATCGACCCTGACCTTGTTCCTGTCGCTGCTGATCGGCACCCCGGCCGTCAGTGCGGTCGGGGCCATAGGCGCCAGTCTGACCCTGTCGCTGAAACGCGGCGGCCTGATCCTGCCCTTGATCGTCCTGCCGCTGCTGGCTCCGGCGGTGATTTTCGGGGCGGGCGCGGTAGCCCAGGTCCAGGATGGACTGGCCGGCGGCGGCGGGCTTGGCGCCCTGGGCCTGTTGGCGGCTTTTTCCTTTGCCGCGGTGCTGCTAAGTCCTTTCGCGGCCGCCTACAGCGTCCGTCTGAATCTGGATGGTTAGATGCAGTTCCTGTTTCGCTACGCCAATCCCGCCAATTTCATGCGCCTGTCGGGCGCGGTGCTGCCGTTCACCGCCATCGGCGCGGCGCTGGCGCTGGCGACGGGCCTGTATCTGAGCTTCAGCGTGCCGCCCGACTATCAGCAGGGCGCCACCGTCAAGATTCTCTTCCTCCATGTTCCCGCGGCCACCATGGCGATGGGAGTCTATGTCGCCATCGCAATCTGTTCCTTTCTGTCGCTGGTCTGGCGGCACCCGCTTTCCGATACCGCAGCCCGTGCAGCCGCGCCTTTGGGCGCCATGTTCACGGTCGTGGGCCTGATCACCGGGGCGCTGTGGGGCAAGCCGATGTGGGGCACCTATTGGGTATGGGATGGCCGGCTGACCAGCTTTCTGCTGCTGCTGTTCATCTATCTGGGCTACATGGCGCTGTGGAACGCGATCGAGGATGAAGTGCGCGCGGCCCGCGCCGCCGCCATCCTGGCGCTGGTGGGCGCGGTCAATATCCCGATCATAAAATTCTCGGTGGAATGGTGGAACACCCTGCATCAGGGCGAAACCATCACCACCGGCAAGCTGGCTTCGGTCTATGTCGCGCCGTTGCTGACCATGATGCTGGGCTATGCCCTGTTGTTCGTCACCCTCTGGATGATGCGCATCCGCACCGCCATCCTCGAGCGCCGCGCGCGCAATCTGATGCAGGGAGCCGCATCATGAATTTCGACATGAGCCCCTATGGCGCCTTCATCTGGCCCGCCTATGGCGTGTCGGTGATCGCCCTGGTCGCGGCGACGGTCTGGACGGTGTGGGCGTATCGCCGCGCCAGGGCGAAGCTGGCGGCGTTGGAGAAGAAATGAGGCGCTGGATCTTCATCCTGCCGGTTTTGGCCTTCGGGCTGCTGGCCTTCTTTCTCTTCCGCAGCCTGTGGTCGCCGCCGCCCAGCCTGATCCCTTCGGCCCTGCTCAACAAGCCGGTGCCCCGCCTGGTCCTGCCGCCGCTGGACTCGCGCAGTGCCGCCTTCACCCCCGCCGACCTGGCGGCGGGCCATGTCAGCGTGGTCAATGTCTTCGCCTCCTGGTGCGCACCCTGCCGCATCGAGGCGCCCCAGCTGATGATATTGTCCAAGGTGCCGGGGGTGGCCCTGTATGGGTTGGTGCAGAAGGACAAGCCCGAGGCCACCCGCGCCTTCCTGGACGAAGTCGGGAATCCCTTCCACAAGATCGCCCAGGACCAGGACGGCCGCGCCTCCATCGAATGGGGCGTCTATGGCGTGCCGGAAACCTATGTCGTGGACGGCAAAGGCATCCTGCGTTTCAAGTATGTCGGCGAGATCACCGATGCGGTGCTCGAGCAGCAGCTGATGCCGGCCATCCGCCTGGCACAGGCCAATCCATAGGGCCAACCCCTGACGACCCTGGGGCATTAGGACTTTCCTAACCCTGTTTTGCGAGGGTCGGGCGATGCAAGTCAGCGCCACCCTGATCGCCGCCCAGCAAGCCGCCCGCGAGGCGCGTGCGCGCCTGGCTGTACCGCAGCAGCAGGCGCCGCAGGCGAGCTTTGCCGCCGCCATGAACAAGACATCTGACGCCGCTGGCGGTTTTTCGGCTTTGCCGCTGAAGCAGGCCGTCGCCCCGGTCCAGGCTGCTCCCGTGCAGCCATCGATCCAGAACGCGCCTGCGCGTTTGGGTCAGCACATCAATATCGTGATCTGAGAACTGGCAGCTCCGGCTTTCGCCGGGCTCAGCCGCCCAACTTGCGGCGACGCAGATTGCGGCGAGGACGGGGACCGCCATCGCCGTCGAGCTGTTCGGCGGCCTGGGCAATCTGGGACAGCGCCTTGACGAATTTCTGGCGGTCCGGGATGGGCAGGGCCTCCAGCAGCGCCCGTTCGGCGCGGTCGGCGGCGTTGCGGGCGCCCCTGAGGGCCTTGCGGCCCGCCGGGCTGATGGCCACGGCATTGGCGCGCTGGTCTTCCTCGGTGCGCTCGCGCGACAGCAGGCCTTTTTCCAGCATCCGGCGCACCATTTCCGCAAGTGTCGAGCGGTCGATGCCGGTGATCTCCACCAAAGCGGTCTGGCTGGTGCCGTCATTCTGTTCGAGGGCGCACAGAAGCGTGAACTGCTGCTTGGTCAATTCCTTGCCGCCGGCTTCGCGCGCATAAAGGTCGCCGTAGAATTGCTGGCAACGGCGGATGAGATGAGACGGCGCTTCGGAAAGGTCGAAACCATTTCCCGTTCTGCGCTGCCCCTTCATCATCCCATGCCCCCTGATACTTGTCGCGCTCTGGCGGTGCGCTCGGTGCCATGTCCCGTATTCGGGTTACATGAGCGGCGAGCTGCGCTCCGGACGGGCAGTTAAAACGGTTTTGCGCGCCGATGTCCATGCGCAAAATTTTTCAAATCTCATATTGCAAAGTGTGTGCGGTTCCGGTCCGCAACGCACGCGCGTGTGCCATTTGACGAAAGCCATGCGTGGTTTGGTCCGCGTGGCACACAATGCGTGGTAGCCGGACCACACAGGGCCACATCAAATTTGCGGGACATGCCAACAAGATAGTCCGCGCGGCCACAGCCGATGCGCGAGGGGCGCACTATTGTTGCGCGTTTTTGTCGCCGTGCTGATGTTTCATCACCAGCGGGGTCTGTGCGAGCGCGAACAGGAACAGCAGGGGAATGATGCCCCAGACCTTGAACGCCACCCAGGTCTCGGTGGTGGTCAGGCGCCATACCGCTTCGTTGAGCGCGGCCAATAGAAGGAAGAAAATCCCCCAACGGACGGTCAGCTTTATCCAGCCCGTCTCGCTCAGTTCAAAGGCCTGGCCGAAAACATATTTGATGAACAATCGGTTGGAGCGCAGACCACCCAGCAGCAACACGCCGAAGAAGGCATAGAGGACGCTGGGCTTCATCTTGATGAACAGATCGTTCTTCAGATAGAGGGTCAGTCCGCCGAAGATCACCACCAGTACGGCAGTGAAGATCGGCATGGGTGACAGCTTTTTTTCCAGCACATAGCCGATCACCAGTGCCGCCAGCACGGCCGCCATGAAGGCGGCCGTGGCGGCGAAAATTCCCAGATATTTGAAGGCTGCAAAAAAAATGAGCAGGGGCCCCAGGTCCAGGGCCAGCCGGCGTAGCTGCGGGTTCATTTTTGTTCTCCTGCGCCCGGTGCGCCGACCAGCGCACGGGCAAAATCAGCGGCCACGAAAGGTTGCAGATCGTCTTCGCCTTCGCCCACCCCGATATAATGCACCGGCAGGGCAAAGCGGGCCGCCAGGGCCACCAGGATGCCGCCCCGGGCGGTGCCATCCAGCTTGGTCATGACCAGCCCGGTCAGGGGCACGGCGGCGCCGAAGGCCTCGACCTGGCTGAGGGCGTTCTGGCCGGTGGTGGCGTCCAGCACCAGCAGCACGGCGTGGGGGGCGGAAGCATCGAGCTTCTTGATGACCCGGGCGATCTTTTCCAGTTCCGCCATCAGCCCGGCCTTGTTCTGCAACCGGCCCGCGGTGTCGATCAGAAGAATATCGCTGCCATCGGCGCGTGCTTTTTCCAGCGCCTCATACGCCAGGCCCGCGGCATCGCCGCCCGGTTTGGTGGCGACGAACTGCGCTTTGGCGCGGTCGGCCCAGACCTTGAGCTGTTCGATGGCGGCGGCGCGGAAGGTGTCGCCCGCCGCCACGGTCACCTTCGCGCCTTCCTCGGCCAGCCGCTTGGCCATCTTGCCGATGGTGGTGGTCTTGCCGGTGCCGTTGACCCCGGCCACCAGGATCACGAACGGCTTTTTGGTTTCATCCATCGTCAAGGGCTTCTGGATGGGCGCCAGCAGCAGGGCGATCTCGCGCCCCAGCACGGCGCGCAATTCGCTTTCCGATATTTCCGCGTCATAGCGGTTCCTGGCGACGGCGGCGGCCAGCTTTTTGGCGGGACCCGCGCCCATGTCGGCGCGGATCAGCGCCTCCTCCAGATCGGCGATTGCCGCAGCATCCAGTTTCTTCTTGGTGAGAATCTCGCCCAGCCCGGTCTTGGACAGGCTGGTCTTGAGCCGCTCGAGAAATCCGGGCGGCGGCGGGGCTTCGCCGAAGCTTCTCATTGTGGGACGCCGGTCAGGTGGCTGCGGCTGCGGCCGGTGACGGCAATCCGCGCCAGGCTGCCGGGCGTCAGGCCCTTGGGCAGCGCCACGGGCGTGAAGCAGGGGGTGCGGCCGATGTCGCCCCGTTCCACCAGCACGGTGTGCAGGCTGCCCGCCATCGCGTCCAGCCGTGCCGTCTGCGCTGCCTCGCCCTTCGCCCGCAGGCGCGCGGCGCGTTCCTTGACGGTGGTTCGCGATTGCTGGGGCATTTTGGCGGCGGGCGTGCCGGGGCGGGCGGAATAGGGAAAAACATGCAGCGACGAGAGCCCGGCATCGTCCACCAGCGCCAGGCTGCCGGCGAACATCGCCTCGCTTTCGGTCGGAAAGCCCGCGATGAAGTCGGCGCCAAAGGCCGCATCGGGGCGATGGCGGCGCACGGCGTCACAAAATGCAATGGTGTCGGCGCGGCTGTGGCGGCGCTTCATCCGCTTGAGGATCAGATCGTCGCCCGATTGGACCGACAGATGGAAATGCGGCATCAGCCGTTCTTCGTCCGCGATCACCCGCATCAACAGCGCATCGGCCTCGATGGAATCGATGGAGGACAGCCTGAGGCGCTTCAGCTCGGGAAGCAGCTTGAGGATTTTTTGGACCAGCGCGCCCAAGCCCGGTGATCCGGGCAAATCGGCGCCGTATGAGGTGAGGTCAACCCCGGTCAGCACGATCTCGGCAAAGCCCTTTTCCAGCAGGCGTCGGGCTTCCTGAACCACCGCGCCCATCGGCACGCTGCGCGAATTGCCCCGGCCATAGGGGATGACGCAGAAGGTGCAGCGATGGTCGCAGCCGTTCTGCACCTGCAGGAAGGCGCGGGTATGGCCTTCGAAATGATCCACCATCTGGCCGGCGGTTTCGCGGATGCTCATGATGTCGTTGACGCGGATCTTCTCGGACCGTCCGGTGCCGAAATCGGCATAGGCCTGAGCCGTCAATTTTTCAGCATTGCCAAGTACCCCATCCACTTCCGCCATGGCGGCATAGGTCTGGGGCTGGGTTTGCGCGGCGCACCCGGTGACCAGGATGCGCCGGGCGGGGTTCTCGCGCTTCAGCCGGCGGATGGCCTGGCGCGACTGGCGCACCGCTTCAGCCGTCACCGCGCAGGTATTGATCACCACGGCATTGCGCAACTGGGCTTCGCCCGCGCGCAGCCGGATGGCTTCGCTCTCATAGGCATTGAGGCGGCAGCCGAAGGTGACGACGTCCAGCGTCATAATTTGTCCAGATCAACGCGGCCGCGATAGGGGAAGGCGGCAGGGCCGGTCATCAGCACATGATTGTCTTCTTCGCGCCATTCGATGAACAGCGAGCCGCCGTCCAGCACCAGTTCGACCTTGCGGTCCGTCAGGCCGCGCCGCACGGCGGCGACCGCTGTGGCGCAGGCGCCGGTGCCGCAGGCCAGCGTGATTCCGGCGCCGCGTTCCCACACCCGCATGCGGATGCGCCCCCGGTCCAGCACCTGCGCGAATTCAACATTCACCCGGTTGGGGAACAGCGGCAGGGTTTCGATCTTGGGACCCAGGCTGGCAACCGGCGCCTTGGCGGCGTCGGGTACGAACAGCACGCAATGGGGATTGCCCATCGAGACGGCGCTGGCGGAAAGGGACGTGCCGCCGATATCCAGCGGGAAGTTGGTGGTGTCCACCGGCGCCGACATGGGCAAGGCGCTCCAGTCCAGCCTGGGCTCGCCCATGTCCAGCGTCACCAGGCCCTTGCCGGCATCACTGCACGCGATCATGCCGCCCTTGGTGGAGATCCTGACCCGCGCCAGGCCGCGCTCGTCCATCAGCAGGCGCGCGATGCAGCGTGTGGCATTGCCGCAGCTTTCCGATTCTGCGCCATCGGCATTGTAGAACAGCAGGCTGACATCGGCCGCCGCCCCGCCGGGGCGCATCACCACCACCGTGTCGCAGCCGATGCCGAAATGGCGGTCGGCGACCTTGCGCGCCTGATCCGCCGTCAGCGCGAAAGAGCTGTCGCGCGCATCGAAGGCGACGAAATCATTGCCCAGGCCGTGCATTTTCAGGAATGCGGTCATGGAAGGCCTTATAGGGGGCGAATGCGGCTTTTTCCATGGACTCAGGCGCGCAAACTTCACATCCTGCCTTGCGAAAAACCCGGACCCGTCATGCGCACGCGATTGAGCCTGTTTGCCCTGTTGCTCGGCTGCGTCCTCGCCTCAGGAGCCTTTGCCTTGGATGATCCCTATGTCTGGCTGGAAGACGTCCACGGCGCAAAGCCGCTGGCCTGGGCCAGGGAACAGAACGCCAAGTCTCTTGCGCCCCTCAAGGCCGATCCGCGCTACCAGAAGAACTACGATTCCGTCCTGTCGGTGCTGGATGCCACCGACCGCATCCCGATGGGGGCCTTGCGCGGCTCCAATGTCTATAATTTCTGGCAGGACGCGCAGAACCCCAAAGGAATCTGGCGGCGCACCAGCATCGCCGGCTATCAGACCGCCAGCCCGCGCTGGCAGGTGCTGCTGGATGTCGATGCGCTGGCCAAGACCGAAAGCGAAAACTGGGTGTTCAAGGGCGCTGGCTGCGCTCCGGGCGAGACACGCTGCCTGGTCCGGCTGTCGCGCGGCGGCGGCGATGCGGTGGTGACGCGTGAATACGACCTTGCCACCATGAAACTGATGGAGGGCGGCTTCTCGCTTCCCGAAGCCAAGGTCGAACTCGAATATCTGGATGGCGACACCATCCTGTTCGGCACCGCCAGGGACGGTGAAACCAATTCCGGCTATGCCCGCACCGTGAAAGTGTGGAAGCGCGGCACGCCCATCGCCTCGGCGACCTTGCTGTACGAAGGCACCAAGGAAGACGTGCTGGTGGCGCCCATGGTGTTTCACACCAAGGAGGGGAATTTCCCCTTTGTGGTGCGGGCGGTGAGCTTTTTCGAAAGCGAATATTTCGCGGTTGAGAACGGCCCAGGAAACAAGATAACCACCCGCAAGCTCGACATGCCGCTGTCGGCCGACGTCAAGGCGATGATCGACGGGGCGCTGATCGCGGTGCTGCGACAGGATTACGAGAAAGACGGCACGAAGTTCCCCAAAGGCGCCCTGGTGGCGTTCCGCGATGGGCAGCGGCCACAGGTGATTTTCGCCCCGAACCCGCGCCAGAGCGTGGAAAGCGTGGCCGCGGGCCGCGACAAGCTTTATGCCGCCATCACCAACAATGTCACCGGCGCGGTGCATGCCTTCACCAGCAATGGCAAAGGCTGGAGCGACAAGGTGCTGGCGCTGCCGGGCGCGGGTTCGGCGGACATCGTCTCAACCAATGACGATGGGCCTGAGGCGATGTTCAGCTTCCAGAATTACCTGACGCCCACCACGCTCTATTTCGATGCCGGCAATGACGCGCCCCTGGCGATCAAGTCGCTGCCGGCACGGTTCGATGCCTCCGGCATGGTCACCGAACAGTTCGAGGCGGCCTCAAAGGACGGCACGAAGATTCCCTATTTCGTCACCCGGCCCAGAAACCTCGCCGGACCGGCCCCCGCCGTCCTTTACGGCTATGGCGGCTTCGAGATTTCCCTGACCCCCAGCTACAGCGCCAATTTCGGGCGGCTGTGGCTGACCCATGGCGGGATCTATGTGGTGGCCAATATCCGGGGTGGCGGCGAATTCGGTCCGGGCTGGCACAATGCGGCGCTCAAGACCCAGCGCCAGCGCGCCTATGACGATTTCGCGGCCGTGGCCGAAGACCTGCAGCGGCGGGGGCTCACCACCCCCAAACAGCTCGGCATCCTGGGCGGCTCCAATGGCGGCCTTCTGGTGTCCACCGTGATGGTGCAGCGGCCCGACCTGCTGGGCGCCGTGGTCTGTCAGGTGCCGCTGATCGACATGATCGCCTACACCCATATCGGCGCCGGCGCGAGCTGGGTGGGCGAGTATGGCGATCCGGCGATCCCGGCCGAACGCGACTACATCCTCACTTACTCGCCGTACCAGAATGTGAAGAAGGGCGTGAAATATCCGCCGGTGTTTTTCGTCACCGCTACCAGCGACGACCGCGTCACCCCGGTGCATGCCCGCAAGATGGCGGCGCGGATGATGGAACAGGGCCATGAAGTCTGGTTCTACGAAAACACCGATGGCGGCCATAGCGCCGCCGCCGATCATCGCCAGGCCGCGGAAATGTGGGCGCTGTCCTTCGTCTATCTGGCGGAAAAACTCGGCCTCAAGAATTAACCTGTGCGAATTAACAGGTGTTACTTTAACGATGCCTGTTAAGTGCGTTTCGATGTAGCTGTCGGCAGCTACTCATCGGTGCGCTACACCCGCGACTGTCCCATTTTGAGGCAATCGCAATGCAGAAGCTGTTCCAGAATTTCATCACCGACGAAAACGGTGCCACCGCCATTGAATATGGCCTGATCGCCGCCCTGATCGCGGTCGCCATCATCGGCGGCGTCACCGCGGTGGGCACCAAGCTGTCGACGGCGTTTGAAACCGTCTCCAGCAATTTGAAGTAGTCCTTTCGGCTTCCCGTGAAGCCAAAAGAAAACGGCCCGCCGGTTTCCTGGCGGGCCGTTTTTCTTTGGCGCGAACCTAGCGCCCCCATGTTCGATGGGGTCTACCGGCCCTTTGCGATCCGCGGCTTGGGCGGGGCTGCAGGGGCTTCCTTGGGCTTGGAGGCCTTGTAGATCTTGGTCAGGGCCTCGCGGGCCTTGATGGCGGAGGCGGAGGAATCGGGCAGTTTGGGCATGGGGAACTTTCGGGAGGGAACTTCTGGCCCCACCTTAAGTCCCCCATGCCTTTCCGTAAACGGACGATTTTGCGGGTCTGCTAGCCTATGGCAGCGCCCTGCACCCCAACCCGCAACAGATAGGCGGACTGGGAGCCGGCCATGAACAGATAGTCGCGTTTTGGCCCGCAGAAGCAGACATTGGCGATGGTTTCCGGGGTGCGGATGCGGCCGATCAGCTTGCCGGCCGGGCTCCAGACGGTGACGCCGGCATAGCCCAGGGGCGCGGTCGAGCCGGACCAGACATTGCCATACATGTCGACACGGTGGCCGTCGGGGCCGCACTTCACGCCGTCCACCACGCAGTCGGTGAAGGTCCTGAGGTTGGCGATCTTGCCGCCCTGCACATCGGCCACCGACAGGCTGCGGCCCCAGCACAGATAGACCTTGCTGTAGTCCGGCGAGAAGGCGATGCCGTTGGCCACCAGGTCGGCCTTGCCTTCCAGCACCGCATCGATGCGGCCCGACGGATCCACGCGATAGACCGCCGGCGGGCGCACCTGCTTCTTCGAACCGATCACGCCCAGCATGCCCATGCCGATATTGCCGTTGGCGACGCCGTCGGTGAACGGACCGGCGGTTTCATCCGGATGGCCTTCGGACAACTGGCCGCCGTAATAGGGGTCGGTGAACCAGATGCTGCCGTCCTTGTGCACGGCGATGTCGTTGGGCGAGTTGAGCGGCTGGCCCTGATAGCTGTCGGCGATGACGGTCAGCGTGCCGTCATGCTCGAAGCGCACCACGCGGCGCAGGCCATGCTGCGCCGAAATCTGGCGGCCCTGGAAGTCGAAAGTGTTGCCGTTGGAATTGTAGGAGGGGCGGCGGAAGGGCGTGATCTGGCCGGTTTCCCAGATGTAGCGATACTGCGTGTCGGCGGTGACGTCGCTCCACACCACATACTGGCCCTGGTTGCTCCAGGCCGGGCCTTCCGCCCAGATCATGCCGGTGCCCAGGCGCACGACGTTGGAATGGCCGATGAAGCACTTGGCGCCTTCCGGCGCAGTGATCAGCACATCGGGATCGGGGTAGTTGATCGGCGGCGCGTCGGGGCCATAGACGCGGCCTGTGAGCACGGAGGTGCCCGGCGCCGGCGGCTTTCCTTGCGCGAAAGCCAAGGTCGGCAGCAGCGTGGCGGCACCGGCGACCAGGGCGCGGCGTGACAGATCAAAAGGCATGAAGTCCTCCCAGCAGTGTTTTTGGCTGGAAGGACTGGAACCCGCCGAAAACCGGCTGTCAATCTTGCAGCGCGTCAGCCGGGAGCGGCACCCTGTATGTTCAAGCGCAGCAGATACAGCGACTGGGTCGCGGTCATGAACAGATGGTCTCGCTTGGGTCCGCCGAAACAGACATTGGCGCAACCCTCCGGCAGGCGGATGCGCCCCATCAGCTTGCCGGCCGGATTCCACACCGTCACGCCGCAATAGCCCAGCGGGCCGCTGGCGCTGGCCCAGATGTTGCCGGCCCTGTCGGCGCGCATGCCGTCGGCGCCGCAGCGGATCCCGTCCACCATGCAGTCGGTGAACTCGCGCACATTGCTCAGCTTGCCCCCCGACACGTCGCCGACATGAATGCGCCCGGCGCGAATGATGTAGAGCTTGCTGTAATCGGGCGAGAAGCACAGGCCGTTGGGTCCCAGGCCCTGCTCGAAGGGCAGCACAAGATCGACGCGCCCGCCGGGATCGACGCGATAGACATTGGCGGGCAGCACCTGATGCATCCCGCCGATCAGCCCGACGCCGCTATGGCCGATGCGCGGATCGCGCAGGCCGCCGGGATTGGTCGGCCCGTCGCCGTCATCGGGATGGCCTTCGGCCAGGTTGCCGCCGAATTGCGGATCGGTGAACCAGACGCTGCCGTCCCTATGGGGGCAAAGATCGTTGGGCGAGTTGAGCGGCTTGCCGTCATAGCTGTCGGCCACGATGCTCATCGAGCCGTCCAGCTCCCAGCGCACCACGCGCCGGAAATAATCCTGGGTGGAAAGCTGTCGGCCCTGGAAATCGAAACTGTTGCCGTTGGTCGAGAAGGACGGGCGGCGCATCACCGAGACCTGGCCGGTCTCCCACAGATAGCGGTAGAGCGTGTCGTTCTTGACGTCGCTGAAGATGGCGTAGAGGCCGACCGACGACCAGGCCGGGCCTTCCAGGAAATGATAGCCGGTGGACACCCGCCGGATGGTTTCCTGCCCGATCAGGAGGCCGCCGAAGCTGGGATCGGTGCGGATGATGTCGGGGTCGGGCGAGCCGGGCGGCGGCGCATTGGGTCCGAAGTCGCGCGCCGGCGAGGTGATCACCGACAGCGGGGTGCCCAGTTGCGGCTTGGCGGCCTGGCCAAGGGCCAGGCCCGGTATCGTGGCGGCGGCGCCCGCCAGCATCAGGCGGCGGTTCAGATGGGTCATCTTGTTCTCCCGGTCTCTTGTTATGGCCGGAGCATCGAAGGGGCCCCGGAACCTGTCAATTCGCCTGATATTTGACTTTTCCGCCCCCAAAAGCCTAAAAACCGCCCCTCTTCCGGAAAGACCACAGGCCTTTCCGGTCCCCCGCCCGGCGCGGGGGATCGACCCCAGGCAGCGCAGGTGCGCCCCCTGGGGCGTAGCCCGTTGGAATGAAGTGCGTAACTGCTTGGAGTTGTTGGCTTGTTTGAGTCCTTACAGTCCCGCCTCAGTGGCGTCTTTGACAAGCTTCGCGGGCGCGGCGCCCTCAGCGAATCCGATGTCGATGCCGCCTTGGCTGAAGTGCGCACCGCCCTGATCGAGGCGGACGTCGCCTTGCCGGTGGTGAAGGACTTCATCGAAAAGGTGCGCCCGCGCGCCATCGGCGAAAACGTCATCCGTTCGGTGACGCCCGGCCAGCAGGTCATCAAGATCGTCCATGACGTTCTGGTCGAGACCCTGGGCCAGGAAAATGCCGCCCTGAATATCGGCTCGCCCCCGGCCCCCATCCTGATGGTCGGCCTGCAGGGTTCGGGCAAGACCACGACATCCGCGAAATTGGGCCTGCTGCTGCAGACCAAGGACAAGAAGCGCGTGCTGATGGCCTCGCTGGACACCACCCGTCCGGCCGCCATGGAGCAGCTGCGCGTGCTGGGCGAGCAGGCCGGCATCGCCACCCTTCCCATCATGCCCGGCCAGGGCCCGCTGGATATCGCCAAGCGCGCCATGGCGAGCGCCAAGGTCGGCGGCTATGACGCCGTCATTCTCGACACCGCCGGCCGCCAGCATGTCGACGAACAATTGATGAGCGAAATCGCCAGCATCAAGGCGCTGGTCAATCC
>CANKIV010000040.1 GCA_947482125.1 Alphaproteobacteria bacterium | reverse complement strand
CTGGCGATCCAGGAGGGTTATGACGCGGCGCGGGCCTGCATCGACAAGAACGGCATTCCCCTGACGCATGTGATGAGCGAAGGGCCGGGCATGCCCATACCGCAAACCCTGATCGTCACCTAGATCGAGCGTTCGATCACGCGGCTGTCGTCACCGGGCAGCAGCAGATGCTTGAGCAGGTCATAGCGCCGCCCGTCCGGCCCGGTCAGGATGGCGCTGTCCAGCCTGGGTCCGCCAACGCCGCTATGGGCGGTCACCGCTAGATGGCCTTGGCCTTTGGGGCCTTCCAGTGTCACTTCATAAGCGTTGTCTGACCGGCCCGGCATCCAGGAGAAATAATTGTCTTCCATGCCGGTGATCACCGCGCCATGGCCCAGCGCCTGCTGCGCCATGCCGTCTTCGCGCACCAATTCGCCCACCACCCGCAGCACGGGGTCCTGCTTGTAGCCGCTGGCGAGGAACCAGGCGCCATAGCCGCCCGCCAGCAGGAAGGGCAGGGACAGTAGCAGCACCGCGATCAGGCAGCCCCACAGGCAGCCATGACCGCGCTTTTGTGCATAAGGCTGGGAGGGTGAAGCGGGCGCCGGCATGACCATGGCGTCAGCAGATCACAGCGATTAGATTGCCGCCAGAGGCTTTCAGGAACGACGTCATGGCGATTGATTATGACGACATGATGCAGTCCGGCGCGACCGGGCTGGTATCGCGCTATGACGAAAAGGACGTGATGCTTTATGCCCTGGGCGTGGGCTTCATGCGCGATCCGCTGGATGAAAAGGAATTGCCCTTCGCCTATGAGAATAACGGCCTGAAGGTGGTGCCGACCTTCGCCAGCGTGATCAGCCGCGGCGAAGCGCCGCCGGAACAGCAGCGCATGCCGCAAAAGTCCAACATCAATTTCATGATGGTGGTGGATGGCGAGCGCCGCATCACGGTGCACAAGCCTTTGCCGTCCAAATGCGAGGTGGTGTCGGACGAGCGTTATCTCGACATTCTCGACAAGGGGGAGGGCAAGGGCGCGGTGCTGATCCAGGAGCGGGTCAGCCGCGACGCCGCCACCGGCGAAAAACTCTTCACCATCGTCTCGTCCATTTTCGCGCGCGGCGATGGCGGCTTCGGCGGCAAGCCGCAGGGTGGACCGGCGCTGCATGACATCCCAGATCGCGCGCCCGACCTGGTGAAGGAGTGCGACACCCGTCCCGACCAGGCGTTCCTCTATGCGCTGTCGGGTGACCGCAATCCGCTGCACCGCGATCCGGCTTTCGCCAGGATGGTGGGCTTTCCCCGTCCCATCCTGCATGGCCTGTGTTCCTACGGCACCGCCTGCCGCGCCGTGCTTTCGACCGTCGCTGAGTATCAGCCCGAGCGTATCCAGCAGTTCGATGTGCGTTTCTCCAAGCCGGTATTTCCCGGAGAGACGCTGGTGGTGGAGATGTGGAAGGACGGCGGCACGATTTCCTATCGCGCCTCGGTCAAGGAACGTCCCGGCACCGTGGTGCTGAACAACGGTCTTTGCATCCTTGCTTGACGGCGATCCCATTGAAGCCGCCGAGGTGTTGATCCGCGCGGGCAGGGCCGATGACGCCGCGCGCGACTTGCGCGCTCGGCTGGCGGCCGGGCGTGGCGGATTGCTGGCCCGGCTGACCCTGGTCAAGGCGCTGGTGGCGGCGGGCGATTCAAAGGGCGCGCTGGAAGAGGCGCGCGAAGCCGTCTCGCTCAATCCCGATATTGCCGTCGCGGTGCTGGCGCTGGGCGAGGCTTTGCTGGCGGCGGAGGCATTGCCCACCGCCATTGCCGAGCTGCAACGGGCGTTGCGGCTTGACCCCGGTCTCGACCGTGCCCGCGAACTAATCGCCGCCGCATGGCTGAAAGCGGGCGAAGCCGACAAGGCGCTGGAGTCGCTGCGCGAGCTCGAGCCCTCGCCGCAGGTCGAAGCGATGATCGCGGCGGCGCAAAGCATCAAGGCGGCGCCGCGTTCCGACGCTGGTTATGTGCGCCATCTGTTCGACCAGTTCTCGGCCGACTATGACGCCCGCATGATCGGCCAGCTTTCCTATGCGGGACCGCAGGTGCTGCTGGACCTGGCCAGCCTTGTAATGCCGGGGCGCGAAAACCTGTCCATTCTGGACCTCGGCTGCGGCACCGGCCTGGCCGGTATCGCCTTCAAGCCGCTGGCCGCAAGGCTGGACGGTGTCGACCTTTCGCCGGCCATGATCGAAAAGGCGCGGGCGCGGGGATTGTACGATGGGCTACAGGTCGGCGATCTGGAAACCGCACTGGCCGGCGAGGGTCCGCGCTATGACCTGATCCTGGCCGCCGACACGCTGGTCTATCTGGGTGATTTGAGGGCTGTGTTCGAAGGCGTACGCGCGCGTCTGATGCCGGAGGGTTATTTCCTGTTCACCACGGAAGCAAAGATTGGCGAGGGTTTTGAACTCGGGCCCAAGCGCCGCTGGCGCCACAGCGACACCTATTTGCGCGCCACGGCTGCCGCCGCTGGCCTGTCGGTGGCCGGCCTTGTGGCGGCAACGCCACGCCATGAAGCCAATCAGCCGGTGGACGGTTTTGCAGTGGCTTTGACCGCATAAAGGCGCATCTTTTCTCCCCATTGTGCGTTGCATCCCACGAGACGGTAGGTGGGTTTTATGGTCGCGCTCGATAATCACGCAATGTTCGGTTCCGGCAGGGCTTCTCGGCTGCGCATCACGCTGGCGCCGCTGGTGGCGGGCATCGCGCTGGTCGTTGTTGCTCTGGTCCTGGGCGCCATCCTGTTTCGCGGCTTCGCCGAAAACGGCTTCCGCCTGGGCAGCCAACTGGCCTGGCGCTACACCTTCTTCGTTTTCTTTGCCGCCCTGCTGGCCGAGCCCGCAGGCCGCATTGCCGCCCGCTTCGGCTTCTCCTGGCCGGAAAGCCTGAGCCGCAAGCTGGCCTGGGGCTTTTGCGCCAGTTACGGCATCTATCTGTTGTCGGTGTTCCTGCCCAATGTCATCCGCCTGTCGGGCGGCGCCACCCTGATGGTGCTGTTCAGCGGCACCGTGGCGCTGGTGATGGCGCTGACCGCCGCGCCGCTGAAGCGTTTTGGCCGCGCGCCACTGATCGGCGAGCGTACCCGCCGCACCATGCAGGGCCTCGCCATCATCTATTTCTGGTCCTGCTATTCGCTGATGGCGCTGGCCCGCATCTCCGGCCCGCATCGTCCCGACGCTTTTTATGACATCAGCCTGCTCTTGATGGTGGCGGCGCTGCTGGCGCGCTTCGCCGACCGCTGGTTTGCGGATCGGGAAAATCCGCAGTCCCTGCCGGCGGTCTGACGAAGTTTGACGCTTATCTGACGATATTGCGGCGATTTCTGTACCGAACTGAACCGAATTGCTCCGCCTATCGTGCTGGTTCCGCTTCCCGCGATATGAGATAATTCGTGCATGATGACAGCATCACGCGTGGCAATTTCTCTTGCGGTATGGCTTGGCGCCGCCGGCGCGGCGCTGGCGCAGGACGCCTGTGTGGATCCGCCCATGCCGGCGCGGCTCGATGGCACTGCCAGCGCCGACCAGATGCGCGCCGGGCTGGCGGATGCCCGCCACTTCATTGCCCAGTCGGGCCTCTACCAGGACTGCCTGCTGAAGGAAGTGGAAGCCGCAAAGACCCAGGCGGCGGCTTCCGGCCAGCCTTTCGAGCCGATGCTCGAAACCAGCGCCCGGCTCAAGATCGCCGCCAGCCGCAAGGCTCAGGAACAGGTCGGGGCCGCGGTGAACGGGGCGGTCACTGCCTCGAAGCTGCCCCCAAACTAGATTTCCGCCTGTCACCGATTCCTTTTCCGCACGAATCACCTATGATTCCGGCCATGGTTGAGGCGGCGATTCGCATTCCCACGGAACGGCGTCAGGCGTCCAAGGCGGCGTCCCGCTCCGCCATCCTGGCGGCGGCCCGGCGGGTCGCGGCACGCGATGGCGCCCGTGATCTTTCCCTGCGCGGCGTGGCGGCCGAAGCCGGTTTTGCGCCGGCCGCGCTCTACGGCTATTTCCGCAACAAGGACGAATTGCTGCTGGCGCTGGCTGCCGACGATCTGACCGCTCTGGCGCGCGCCATGCGCGATGCGCCCGCTTCGGGGGGGCTGGCCGGCACCGGCACGGTGGCGCTGGACCTGCTGCGCGGCGCCGAAACCATGGCGGCGGCCTCCGCCGCCCTGCCGGGCGCGCAGGGCAGTGACGCCGAACGGCTGTTCAATGGCCGCCTGATCGTGGCGCTGAAGGCGCTGTCCGATGCCAGCGGTCTGTCGGCCTCGGGTCGTCAGGGCCAGTGCGATGTGCTGCTGCTGGCCGCCGCGCTGTCGGGGCTGGCGCTGTTTTCGCGTTCGGGACGTCTGGATGCGCTGGGCTTCACGCCGGAAGAAATGATCGCCCGCCTCGACGGACGATTCCGCGCCTAGGCGCCCTTGTAATACTGCACCACCGTCCATGCGCCGATCAGGATGAAGCCGATTCCGGCTATCAGCTTGAACGGCACGCCCGCCAGATATTTGCTGGCCACAGTTCCCAAAAAAGTAGCGATGGCGGCACTGAGCAGCAGGGCCCCGCCGCAGGCCGCGAACACCGCCCAGGGGGACAGTTTGCGCTCCGAAGCGAACAGCACCGTCGCCAGCTGCGTCTTGTCGCCGAACTCGGCCAGGAAAACGGTCACGAACATCGCCAGCAGGTCGCGCATGCAGGACTCCTTTATGAAATGGCCTGCCACAAGCGCCATCGGACCGCAATGCTTGCAACGGGATTTGCATGGCCCGCGATGGAACCGCCGACGCACCGGCTGGTTAGCTGTTTGGGATGGGCCAAGAGTTCAGAGGCTCGCCTATCGGATGCGGCCCTGGGGTTCGCAGCAATCTTCACCAAGCGCGCCAGTCGAAAGCAAGGCGATCCAAGGGCCACTGTGGAACACGGCCATCACGAGATACATGACCCACATGCTGCCAAGACTGGCCAGGGGAACTTCCAGTGCGCGACCGAACAGAGGGATGGTCTTCTCGGAACGTACAAGTCCGCAAATCTGCAAGGCCATGTCCGAATCGGAATAGAGCGTCAGCGCTAACAGAAGAAAACACGGCGATGCAGCAAGGCGAACAATACGATTGAATTGCATCATGTCCGGCCCCTTAAAAACCCAAGTCTATTCTGTAGCGGCGAGGGTCGCCCTTGATTGCGATCAAGGAATGCTGATCACCATCTGCCCTGCCTCGATTGTATGGAGGGGTGCGCTTGAGCCACCTTCGGTCAGGACCAGCGTGATCGCCGCAGCCACATCAAAATTTCCGGTCGAAAATGCGACTGTCATCGTCCCAGATGCAAGTCTTGCTTGCGTTTTTCGAGCGCGGCCTGCAAAGCGGCTGCAAGTTCAGCGCGGGCCTCGGCACCCAAGGCTGCGCCAATGCGCACCCGGCGCCTTGAGACACGCAAGAAAATCGCCTCGCAGCCGAAGTCTTCGTGTTCCTGCCGTTCCAGGCAGACCCAGCCCGGTTCCAGGCGTTCACGCCGCGTTACTCCCCTGTTCCAGCGTTCCACGATCAAGTCGCTATCCGTCAAAGTCACGCGCTCGCCCTGCTGCGATAGTCGACGCGCGCACCAGTGAAGCGCCAGGACCGCCAGTAGCGATTCCGCGCCCACAAAGCAGGTAGCCGGCCAGGCATTGAAGATCACCAGTGTGGCGCCCAGCACAATTGCAGGTGCCAGAAGCAGGATGCTGACTAGGCGCAGTCCGTGCCCGCTCAGTGCCAGATGCGGCACAATCAAAGTGTCAAACCAGACATGGTTGTCAGCGACCGTCATGGAAACATCCGGGTTTCCGAGGATTTATTTTTCCGTGGCAAGATAGGCGATGACGTCGGCCCGTTCCTTGGCGTCCGTGAGAGAGAAGAACATTCTTGTGCCCGGCACCATTTCCCGCGGGGCTTGCAGCCATTTGTCAATCATTGCCGTGATTTCCTTCCTGTGCCGAGACAACCTTTTCAACCGGGGCCTGGTTGTCCTGCCAAGAGCTATTTCCCTGTTGCTGTGCGGACCTGAAAATCCGCCGTCAGCTTCTGGCCATTCTGAAAGCGCAACGTCACCGGCACGGTTGCACCCGGCCTCAGCATGGGCCTGGAGTCCATGCACATCAGGTGATAGCCGCCAGGGGAGAATGCAATCTGCCCGCCCGCTGGCACATCGAGCGCCATCACATGCTCCATCCCCGAGGAACTTGTCTTGTGTATCATCAGCATGCCGCAGGCCGGGCTTTCCACATCCGCCAGCGTCACGGTTTGTGTGCCTTCATTGCGCAGCGTGAAATATCCGCCCGACGGCACCGAAGGCGGCAACGCCCGAAACCAGCCATCGCGCACCTGGAGGGCTGCGTCCTTGCGTGTCGCCGCAATGGTGAGCAGCGGGGCTGGGCGCTTGGCTTTTTCCCCGGCAGCCGGCACCTCGTCCCATTTCTGCTCCACGGCTGCACAGCTCTGCGTGACCGGGAAAGCTAGAACGCCTTCCTGCGCGGGCAGGGTCATGGCGAGCGCGAAGCTTTCCGGCTTGTCGGATGCGATGCTGCCGCCTTCCCAACGCGCCCCTGTCACCCTGCCGGCCTGCCTGCTGACCGTCAGCATCCAGCCGGGCCGCGCCTGCGGCTCAACGGCGGTGAGGCTGGCCGGTATCGCGATCGATATCGCGGTGGTCGGCGCGCCACTGCAGCCATGGCCTATCCGGAACTGGCCCACATAGCGGGTACCCGGCGCGGCGGACGGCTCCGCCAGGGAGACATGGGCATGTGCCATGTCCATGACCATCAAGACCAACAGCATGGCAATGGCCAGAATGTGGAACTGCGTGGAGTTTCCAGTTCTCATCTCAGTGCTCCGTTTCCTGGTTTTGCCCGGCAAGGACGCGCAGGGCGTTCAGATAGGCCCGTCCGAAATGACGTAAGGACAAAAGCGCGTCATCCGACCAGTCGCAGGCATCTTCCAGCGTGGCGATCCCGCCCAGTCGCAGGGCGTTGATGGCGCGCCGCGGAAGCGGGAGTGCCTCAAGCGGACGCGGCGTCATTGTCCTATCGCGCATAGCCGATCTCCAACAGCACGGTACGTTGCGGGAAGGGATGGAACAGGAAGTATTTCTTGTTGTTGATATTGTCGACGCCCAGCGAGACGTTCCAATTGTCATCCCAGCGGTAGCGGACACGTGCGTCGGCGACCAGATACCCCTCGAAGCCCTGATAGGTCCGCGGATAGGGATCGCTGTTGTCGATGGTGCCGAACATCTTGTCGCTGTAGCGCGCACCCAGGGTGAAGGACCACTGATCGTCGGGGCGGTAGGTCGCCACCAGGTTGCCCTTGAGCTGCGGCACACCCGGCAGGAACTTGTTGATGGCCGCCGCGAAGACGGAGTTGCGCACGATCCGGGCCTCCGTCGCCGTCACGCTGCCCATCAGCTCCAGCCCCGGAAAGAGGACGTCATACTGGTCCAGCACCAGTTCCACGCCGCGCGCCCGGGTGCGGTCGACATTCTGGACATAGCTGAACAGGGTGTTGGAACCGGGAACCAGCGGCGCGGACTGCGACAGCAGAGCGTTCGAAATGTCTTCCCAGAACAGCGAGGCGCGGAAGAAGCCGCTGTCTGTGCGCCGCTCCACCGCGAGTTCATAGCTGCTGGCCCGCTCCGGTTTCAGATTGGGATTGGGCACCGACAGTGTCACGCCGGTGGTGATGGCCTGGTACAGCTCGGTCACCGTCGGCATGCGATAGGCGATGCCCCACGAGCCGGTGAACCGCCATTTTTCCGAGCCCTGCCAGGCGATGGTGGCTTTCGGTGAAAGTGTGCTGGCGGAGATGCGCGGCTGGTTGACATTCAGCACCGGCGACGCCGAGAAGTTGTTGCCGGAATAGGCGCGCCAGTCCTCGTAGCGCAGGCCCGCCGACGCCTTCAGGCTGGAGGTCAGGCTCCAGATGTCCTGCAGCCACAGCGCGTTGGTAGCGGTGCGGCCCTTGGCGGAATTCACCACCGTCCCCATGCCGCCCGCGATCCAGTCGGTGAGGTTGTTGCGGACCTGGGCGAAGGTTTCGGCGTCACGATGGGCGCCGAAGGCGATTTCGTGATCTTCCCAGCCGCGCCACACCGCATTGGCATCCAGCGTGTACCAGCCGGTGCCGTTCATGCGGTTCACCGTGCCCGCGCCGGCGGTGAAGGCGCCGGGCAGGGTGGCGGTAGCCACCCGCTGCTTGTCGTTCAGATAGGCAAAATCGGTGGCGATGATTTCCCAGGCGAAGTCGCCGTCCGGCGCCGATTTTAGGGTCAGGCCCTGCGCCAGCTTGCTCTGCTGGGTGTTGTAGAGATTGTTGGAAAAGGTGCTGGCGGCGATGTTGTAGTTGCGGCCATCGATGTTGCTGTTGCCCGTATAGACCGGCGTCGTCCCGTTGCGCAGGTAGGTTTCCACGCCGGAATCGTCATCCTGCCGAAACAGGCTGGCGAGATACGAAAGCTGCATGCCATTGCTGAAATCATAGGCCAGCTTCGCCATGAAGGTATCCTGCACCTGGTGCTCGATGCCGGTGGCCCCGACCACCACGATGGGCGCGCCGGTCCGGTTGAACTCACTGAAGGCGCCGGTCAGCACGGTGCCGGCGGCGCTGGTCGCGGCCGGGCGCGTCAGGGTGGCGTAGTTCAGCGGATGACCGGTGGAATCCAGGTGACTGACCGACAGCCGCCAGCTGAAGGCGCCGATGCGGTCGCCGACCCCGCCCGACAATTGCCAGGTGCCGCTGGTGCTGTGGGTGCCGTACTGGTCGAAATCCTGGATGCCGCCCACAGTATTGACGTACAGCTCGAACTCCTCCGGCATCCGTGTGCTGATGCTGATGGTGGCGCCGATGGAATTGCCGGCGTAACGCGCCGAGAAGGGGCCATAGAGAACGTCGATGCGGCTCACGGCCTTGGGCGCCACCACGGACCAGTTTGGGCTTGCGCCGCTATTGTTGTTGCCGATGGGCGAATTCAGCATGATCCCGTCGACAAAGATCAGGTTGCGCGCCGAGGCGCCCAGGCCCGAGGTGCGGGTCGCTACCGGCGCCTGGGTGTCGCCGTAATGGCGTTTGCGCACCACCAGCGATGGCGCGTATTTCAGCATGTCCTCGGTGTTGACGGTGTTGATCTGTTCCTGTGCCTTGGCGGCGGTCACTTGGGTGTCGGGCCGGTTCGGGTCGGCGGCGCGGTCGCGCTGGCCGGTGACGATGACATATTCGGACTGAAGGCTGCCGCCGATGGTCTGCGCCTGGACGGTGGTGGCGGCGCAAAGCGCCAGAACGGATGCGCCGAGGCGCAAGGAAGTACGCGACATGGGATTTTCCCCTGAAAGCTGAAACGGACGGACGCGCCGGTTTTCCGGCGCGGCGCGAAAACTCGTTCAGGCGTTCAGGGGCGGGGCGCGGGGAGACTGCGGCGAGAAGCGCGCGAGGATTGTCGCGGCATAGTGGCTGTCCGTGGCCGCGATAACGGCATGAAGGGCAGGCTGGGTCAGAAGCGGCGCGTCCGGCGTGGAGGATAGCTGCGGCGTTGCGGAGAAGGGGCAGATGTCGTGGTGCCCGGCATCCTGGGCTGGTGATTTTTGGCCTTCGTGCTGGGCTTTCGCGTCCACCGAACAGATGATCACGCCGGCCTGGGCGTCGGGCATCCAGCCTGTCGGCACCAGGGCGCGAACCACCAGGGCGACGAACGCGACATGCCGTGCGAAGCGGAAAATCCCCTGCATGGCCAGCGTTTTCGCGCCGCCCGCGGCCCGGGTCAAGACGCCCGGTGTCGCAGGCGTCCCGTCCTAGATTGTGATCCCGCCATCGACGATGAAATTCTGTCCCGTGGCGAATTGGGAATCGTCGCTGGCCAGCCATAGAACAATGCTGGCGATTTCCTCGGCATTGCCCAGCCGGCCCATGGGCTGGCGGGCGGTAAAGGCCTTGCGGGCGGCATCATAATCGCCGGTGTCTTTCAGGCGCTGCTGCAGCGAGGGTGAATCCACCGTGCCGGGACACACCGTGTTGCAGCGGATGCCTTTGGTGACGAAATCGGCGGCTACCGACTTGGTCAGGCCGATCACGGCCGCCTTGCTGGCGCCATAGACGCAGCGGTTGGGCACGCCCTTGATGGAGCCGGCCACCGAGGCGACGTTGATGATGGATCCGCCGCCGCCTTCAATCATGGCCGGCAGGAAGGCCTTGATCATCCGCGCCATGGCATAGACGTTGATCTCGAACGACTTCTCCCACTGGGCGTCGTCACTCTCCAGGATGGTGCCGTTCTCCACAAAGCCGGCGCAATTGAACAGCACGTCCAGCCGGCCCACGTCTTTGGCCAGCGCCGCGATGGCGGCGCTGTCGGTGACATCCAGCTGGCGCTTGTCGCCGGCCAGGCCATCCATGCCTTTGAGGTCGCGGTCCGTGATGATCAGTTTGGCGCCTTCGGCGGCAAACAGTTCGGCGGTTGCCCGCCCGATGCCCGCCGCGGCGCCGGTGATCAACACGATTTTTCCGTCAAGCTTCCTGGACATGGGTTCCTGCATTTTCCGTTAGAGGCGTTTTACCTGTCGGCGCCCAGCTCTCGCTTGCGCTCCTGGTCCATACTGCGGCATCGGCGGGCCGGTTTCCAGCCGTCCGGCCGGCTGCTCCCGCGTTGCCGGCGAGGATGTCAGCCTCGGCTCTGTTTTGCGACGCAGTATAGGCGGCTTTGACGAAAGCCGCGAACTAAGCTTTGCTCCGGGGCAGGGGCGGACGGTCCGGAAATCCGCGCATGACAAAACGCCTAACGGCGGCAAGGGGAATCGTCCATGAAGAATAAGGTCCGTTACCTGCTGATCATGCTGATCTTCATGGTCAGCGCCGTGGTCTATATCGACCGCAGCAACATCTCCATCGCCGGCCCCTATCTCGCCCAGGATTATGGCATCGACAAGATCCAGCTGGGCTGGGTCTTCTCCGCCTTCCTGCTGGGCTACGCCGCTTTCCAGATTCCCGCCGGCTGGCTGGTGGGCAAGCTGGGTCCGCGCAAGACCCTGACCTATGGCCTGATCTGGTGGAGCGTGTTGTCGGTAATCACCGCGCTGGTTCCGCCCACCATGGGCGGCGCGCTGTGGGTGCTGATTGCGGTGCGCTTCGTTCTGGGGCTGGGCGAGGCGGTGGCCTATCCCTCGACCAATCAGTTCATCGCCGCCTGGTTCCCAAGCCACGAACGCGGCAAGGCCAATGGCTGGGTGTTCGGCGGCGTCGGCTTCGGCTCGGGCACCGCGCCGCCGCTGGTTGCCGCGGTCATCGCCTTTTATGGCTGGCACGAAGTCTTCTATCTCTCCGCGGTTATCGGCCTGGTGGTGGCCGGCATCTGGTGGTACGTGGCGCGCGACACGCCGGCCGAGCACCCGAGCGTCACGGCGCAGGAAAAAGCGCATATCGCCGCCGGCCAGCCGGTCAAGATCGAAGGCCCGATCGGCAAGGTTCCGTGGTTGCGCGTCTTCACCAGCGTCGATGTCATGTGCACCGCGCTGGCTTATGTCGCCTTCTGCTATGTCGCGTTCATCTTTCACACTTGGTTCTTCATCTATCTGCGGGATGGGCGCGGCCTGGACCTCAAGAGCAGCGCGTTGCTCGGCACGCTTCCCTTCATCGCCATGACGCTTTGCTGCCTGCTGGGCGGCGTCATCAGCGACTGGCTGGTCAAGCATAAAGGCCAGTATGTCGGGCGCAGCCTGTTCGGCGCCCTGACCCTGTTCCTGTCGGGCATCTTCCTGATCGTGGGGAGCCAGGCGCAGGACACCACGGTGGCGGTGCTGGTGCTGGCCGGCGGCGCAGGCGTGCTGTATCTGGGCCAGGCGACCTATTGGGCGGTGGCGGCGGATTATGGCGGTCCATTTACCGGCGTCGTATCGGGCCTGATCAACATGGGCGGCCAGATCGCGGGCGCGACAACGGCATCGCTGACGCCATGGTTTGCCGTGCATTATGGCTGGGAAACCGCCTTCTATGTCGCGGCGGGCATCTGCTTTGTCTGCATGTTCGCCTGGTTCTTCGTAAACCCCAATCGCCGCTTGCACGTCGAGGAACAGGTCACCGCTTGAAGCGACACGTCCTTGCCTGCGGGTTGCTGCTCTTGTGCGGCGGCGCCCGCGCGCAGGACACAACGCCGTCACCGGACGAATTCCTCGGCCTGTTTTCGGCCTACTGCCTGGACAAATTTCCGGATGATGCGGCGGTGTTCTCCGCCGCCTTTGACGCCAAGCTGGCCAAGCTGAGCCAGGAAGAAGGCCGGCTGTTCATCCGCAGCAAAGCGGGCGGCCAGGGCTGGCTGATCCAGGGCAAGGGCGGGCGCTATGTCCTGACCGCCGAGATGCCGCCCTATCACGCCTGCACTATCCGCCATGCGGTGATGACACCATTCTCGACCGAGGCGCTGAACGCGGCGGCGGACAAGTTCGTCGCAGCCAAGGGCCACAGGCTGGTGGAGGGTGCGGCGACACAGAGACCCGAGGGCGATGGCATCGCCAGCGCCATGTCGTACCGCAATGAAGTGGACGCGCGCGGTGTGCCGACCGGCGAAATCTTCATGTTCGCGGTGGTCGGCTATCCCGGCGCCAGCGCGGCGGACAGCAGCCAGCCCAAGCCGTTCTGGGAAATCCGCTTTTCGCGGGTGATCCTGAAAAGCGATACCTGAACTATTGCGCAGTCAGGCCCGCTGCGGCGATTCCTGCCAATGCGGCGATCTCGTCATTGTCGGACGTGTCACCGGTCACGCCCACCGCGCCGATGGGAAAGCCATCGGGACCCTTGACGATCACCCCACCCGCAACCGGCAGCAAGCCGCCCGGCGTCAGATGCGACAGCGCCCCCAGGAAGGCGGGGCGCTCGGCCGCCATCTCGCCCAGCTTGCGCGACGACACGCCGATCGCCAGAGCGCCCGCCGCCTTGCCGCGGGCAATGTCCATGCGCAGGAAGCTGGTGCCGTCCTGGCGCTGGAAGGCGATGACGTGACCGCCCGCATCGGTGACCACGCAGGACAGGGGCTTCATGCCGGCTTCCTTGCCCTTGGCGAAGGCGGCCGAAATGATGGTGTTGGCCTTTTCCAGGCTGATGCGGTGGTCGGACATGGGCAAGGTTCCTGTGATTTTTCGCCGGCACCCTGACGCAAAAAGCGCAGCAGGGAAAGCCGCAGCCGTGCTATCTCTCGCCGCATGACGGACGGCAAACCCCGCAAAACCCAGATTGTGGTCGTCGGCGGCGGCGCGGGCGGGCTGGAGCTGGCGACACGGCTGGGTGCGCGTTTCGGGCGCGAGAAGTTCGACATTATTCTTGTCGAAAAGAACCGAACCCATATCTGGAAGCCGTTGCTGCACGAAGTGGCGGCCGGTTCGCTGGACGCCAATCTCGACGAGGTCGGCTATCGTAGCCACGGCCATGCCTGGGGCTATCGCTTCTTCTATGGCGCGATGGAAGGCATCGACCGCGACACCCGCCACCTGCTGATCGCGCCGATCCGCGACGAAGAAGGCCGCGAGATCATGGGCCATCACCGCATCCGCTATGACTATCTGGTGCTGGCGGTCGGTTCGGTCAGCAATGATTTCGGCACCAAGGGCGTGGCGCAGCACTGCATCTTCCTGGACAGCCGGCTTCAGGCCGACCCCACTGCAGATGTGCATGTGCGGGTGGATATCGTGGGCGGCGGCGCCACCGGCGTCGAGCTGGCGGCGGAGCTGTACAATTCCGCTTCCGAACTGCGCCATTACGGGCTGGAAGT
>CANKIV010000039.1 GCA_947482125.1 Alphaproteobacteria bacterium | reverse complement strand
CCGGAATGGACATGCTGCACTGTCGCGGCATAATGAAAAGCGCCGTAGGAGCCCGCCAGCGACGCGGCCTGGTTGAAGGTCTTGAACGAGCCGCCCTCCACGCTGCCGCTGAGCTGGGCCGGCCCCTCGCCCGCCTTGGTGATGATGTTGATCACCCCGCCGATGGCGTCGGAGCCGTAGAGCGCGCCCTGCGGCCCGCGCAGCACCTCCACCTGGGCTATGTCGGATGCGAGAAACTTGGAAATGTCCGCCGCGCCGCTAGGGGTGGAGGGATCGGCGACGTCGATGCCGTCCAGCAGCACCTTGACGTGATTGGCATTGGTGCCGCGCATGAACAGCGAGGTCTGGCCACCGGCGCCGCCGATCTGGGTAATGCTGAGGCCGGGCACTTCTCGCAGCACGTCGGGCAGCGTGCGATCCTGGCGCGCTTCGATTTGAGCCGCGGTGATGACGGTGACGCTGCTGGCGACATTCTGGATCGGCGTGGCGACGCGGGTGGCGACAACCACCACCTTTTCGTCATTCAGGCGCGGCTGGGCAGTGGCCACGCCGCTCAATGCAGCGATGGCAACAGAGGTAGAAAGAACGGATTTCAACACGGAACGGTCTCCTGGCTCAGGAGCCGGCACGCGGTATTGATGAGGGACATGGCCTCCGCACGACGACTCCAACATTGTCGCCGCTGCGGTTCACCCCGCTGCATCCCGCGCACCCCGGCCGGATACAAGACGACGGTGCGAGGCAGGTTTCCTGGCTTCCGGGTCGCCGCTTGGTCCACCTTCCCAAAATCTGCAAAAGATTTCAGTGGTATTCTTGGACTTCGCTCGCCGGCTACAGTTGCGGGGGCAGCCGCGGTATCACACCGCGTTCCCTAGACCTTGCACCTGAGGGGCTTATCGGGCGTTCCCGCCCTCTCGTCAAGTTCCAGACGCTGAAGAGTTTACAAGGATGGCTGGTTCGGCGCGCGCTTCTTCCATTTGTAGAAGCGCAGCGAATTCTTCCAGAAGAACTTCTCCGCCGCCGCGCGTGAGCGAGTGGCGAAATAGGCGCGCGCCAGCGCCACGATCTGGGCCGGGGTGGCGACACCCCAGGTTTCCGGCCAGTTGGTGCCGAACACCACCCGGTCTTCGCCAAAACAGTCCATCAGCACATCCAGCCGGTCCTTGACCTGGGTCAGGCCGCGCGCGGGATGATCGCGGTTTTCCATGTCCGACAGCTTGCCCCAGATGTTGGGACGACCCTTGATCTCCTTCAGCACGGCATTATAGGCGGCGCGCTCTTCGGGCTTGGGTTCATAATGCATCATGTGATCGCACATGATGCGCAGGTTCGGAATCTTGTCGTTCAGCTTCACCATGGTGTTGAGCAAAGCCAGATTGGGATTGGCGGTGTCCATCACCAGGTCCGCATCGGCGACGCGCTTCAGCCCCTCGATGAATTTGGGATCGTCGGCCTGGGCCACGACATTGCGGCCCCAGATCAGCCCGCAGCGTATCCCCAGGAACATCGGGTTCTTGCGGAAGCGGTCGAACAATTCGGCGAAGTCGGGCTTTTCCGGCTCCAGGTCGCCGACAGTGCCGACATAGAGCGGGTCCGTCTCCATCTGCTCCAGCACCCAGAGATTGTCTTCCACCCAGGGGCTGGCTTCCAGCTCGATGGCGCCGACAATGTTCAGCGGCTCGGCCATCTTGCGATAGGTGGCGGGCAGCGCCACGCCGCCGGTCTCCTTTTTCCACACATCCGACCCGGCATAGGGCACGCCCTGGGGACGGCGAGCATCGAACAAGTGGATATGGGTATCAATGATCGGAATGTCGTTCAGTGATTGGGCATCTGCCATGGTCGTTGTCACCGCCAAGGCGGTACTCCCTGCGAGAAAATGTCTGCGTTGCATCGTTACAGTGTCCGTTCCAGGCCCTCGGCCATCCACAGGGCGCGGTGCAGGGGCGGCTGGAAGGCGAACAAGGTTTTTCGCATTTTCATCCTTTCAGGTTACCGCGCTTCACGGCAGGAAAACCATCACCGCCGGCGCGCCGACCGCCAGGAACTTGCCGGTGAAGCGAGGCACGCCATCGGGCCCGAGGCGGAAGACGGCGATGTTGTTCGCGCGCAGGTTCAGCGAATAGAGGAACTTGGCCGCAGGATCGATGGTCAGACTGCGCGGATGCTCGCCCTCGGTCGGCGTGGTGGCAAGCTTCCTTGCAAGGCCGCCCGGCGCAATCGCGAAGGTGGCGATGGAGTTGTGGGTGCGATTGGCGGAATAGACATTCCTGCCGCTGGCCGAGACCAGCAGGCGCGATGCCGAGCCACTGCCCTGATAGCCGTCCGGCAGCGCCGAAATGCTCTGCCCCCTGGGTGTCAGCTTGCCACCCGCAAAGCCATAGGTCGTCAGGCGGACATTGTATTCGCCGATCTGGTACAGCGTCTTGCCGTCGGGCGAAAAGCCGAAATGGCGGGGCGCCGAACCGGCCAGCGTCGTGGTCACCGACACTTCCGCCAGCTTGCCGGTGTCGGTGTTCAGCTTCCAGACAAAGATCTTGTCGCGCCCCGCATCGTCGCCCACCACATATTCGCCGCTGGGATCGCTGAGGATCATGTGGCCGCGCGTGCCGCGGTTCGGCCCGGAGGCTCCCTGCCCCACCGGCGCGTCCACCGCGCTGGCAGAGTTGAGCGGACCGCCCGGCTTCACCACATCACTGGCCGCTCCCAGGCTGCCATCCGCCTTGATGGGAAGAACCGCAAAGCTTCCGCCGGCATAATTGGCCACCAGCGCGAACTTTCCGGAAGCATGGATGCTGATGAAGCAGGGACTGGCACCGCCGGAGTCGACGGTGTTGAGTTTCCGGAGAGCGCCGCTTCCCGAATCCACCGCATAGGCGGTGACCGACCCGCTCTTGCCGGGGCCGTAACTGTCGATCTCGTTTATCGCATAGAGAAACTTGTGATCGGCCGACAGCACAAACCAGGCCGGCGAAACATCCTTGGCCACCAGCTTGAGATTCGAGATCGCGCCGGTGGCATCATCGACATTCGCCAGATAAATGCCCTCACCCCTGCCATTGGCATAGGCGCTCGGGTCCGCCAGGTTGGGCGTATAAGTCCCTATATAGGCGCGCGCCGCATAGGCACTGCCGGCGCTTGCCACAAGGACGGCGGCAACGGCGGCGAACCCAACCCGTGTCTTCATCTTGGCTCTCCTTGTGCGCTATCAGGGAAGGAAGACCATCACGGCGGGCGCGCCCACCGCCAGGAACTTGCCGGTGAACTTCGGCACGCCGCTGGCATCAAACCGGAAGGTGGCGACGTTGTCCGCGCGCTGGTTCAGCGAATAGAGGAACTTGCCGGTGGGATCGATGGTCAGGCTGCGCGGGGTTTCACCCTCGGTCGGCGTGGTGGTGACCTTGCTGGCGATGCCCCCCGCGCCCACCGCAAAAGTGGCGATGGAGTTGTGGGTGCGGTTGGCCGAATAGATATTCTTGCCGCTGGCCGATACCAGCAGTTCCGAAGCCGTACCGCTGCCCTGATAGCCGGTGGGCATGGCCGACAGGCTGGTGCCCTTGGGCGTCAGCTTGCCGCCCGCAAAGCCATAGGTGGTCAGGCGGATATTGTACTCGCCGATCTGGTACAGCGTCTTGCCGTCGGGGGAAAAGCCGAAATGGCGCGGCGCCGAGCCGGCCAGCGCCTTGGTCACCGAGACTTCCTGGAGCTTTCCGGTGTTCACGTCCAGCTTCCAGACAAAGATATTGTCGCGGCCCGCATCGGCGCCCACCACATACTGGCCACTGGGATCGGGCGAGATCATGTGGCCGCGGGTGATGCGGTTTGCTTGCGACGGCGATTGTCCCGGCGGCGCATCAACCGCATTGGCGGAGTTGGTCGGCCCGCCCGGCTTGATCACGTCGGTGGCCGCGCCCAGGCTGCCATCAGGCATGATGCGGATCACGGAAAAACTGCCGCCGGTGTAGTTGGCCACCAGCGCATACTTGCCGGACGGATGAATGGTGATGTGGCAGGGAATGGCGCCTTCCGAACTGACGACATTGAGCAGCTTGAGCGCCCCGGTGGCGGCGTTCACCGCATAGGCACTGACCGAGCCGCTTTTCTGCGGATTGAAATTGTCGACCTCATTGACGGCGTAGAGAAACTTGCCGTCCTTTGACAGGGTCATCCAGGTGGGTGACAGGGTCTTGGCGACCAGCCGGACATTGCTGGGCGCACCCGTGGCATTGTCCACATCGACCAGATAAATCCCCTCACCGCGATTGCTGGACCGCTCGCCCGCCGCATTGGGGGTGTAGGTGCCGACATAGGCGCGGGCGGCATGGGCGGCGTTCGCCATCAGGCCAGTGGTCAGCGCCGCAAGGGCCACGGTGCGAAGCAGAGTTTTCATGTCCATTCTCCTATGAATCAATTGTCGGGCAGCGCGAAGACGAACAGCGCATTGCCATTGCCGGGCTTGCGTACCTGGGGCAGCAGAGTCGCGGGCTTGGCGACGGGGCTGCCGCCGCCCAATCCGGTTTCCACCGCGATATACTGCTTGCCATCCACCGCGAAGCTCACCACATGGCCCTGCACGCTGGTGGTCAGGCGCGTCTGCCAAAGCGTCTTGCCGGTGGCCGTTTCGATGGCGCGGAAGCGGCGGTCATAATCGCCGACAAAACCGACGCCGCCCGCCGTGGTCAGCACGCTGGTGAGGAAGGGCGACTTCTGCTGGAAGCTCCAGACCGGTTTCATGGTGCGGGTATTGTAGGCGGCCAGCCGGCCCAGATTGCCATGCGTGCCGGGCATCTCGAACAGCTGCTGCGAGGCCGCATTGGTGGCCGCAGGGCCGATCTTCTTTTCCAGTTCGTTGCCGCGCAGCAGCACACAGGACTGGTGCAGCGGGATCAGCATCAGGTCGGTGGCCGGGTCATAGCTGGTGGCAGGCCAGTCATGGCCGCCCGCCGGTCCCGGGCAGGACGACACCCACTCGCCGACCTTGGCGTTCTGGATGTCGGCGCGATAGGTGGGAATGCCGGTTTTGGGATCGATCTTGTCATAGACATTCTGGAACACGGTCTCGGCCGATGCCTTGTACTTGCCGGTGATGCGATCGAGCTTCCACAGGATGCCCGCCTTGCCCACCGTCAGAACGTCTTTCTCGTTGCCGTGATTGATCACCAGCCGCTCGAACACTTCGTCCAGGTCCAGCGCCTCGCCCGGCGCGTGGGTGTAGAACCATTTGAGCTTGCCCGTATCAGGGTCCAGCGCCAGCGTGGCATTGGCGTAGAGCGTCGCGCCCTGCGCCGTGCCGCGGGTGGCGCGCGTCCAGGGCTTGGCCTGGGCGGTGCCCCAATAAGTCGTGTTGCTTTCCGGATCGTAGGTGCCCGCGATCCATGTTTCGCCGCCCTGGCGGAATTCATCGGCGATGCCATTCCAGCTGTCGCCGCCCGGCTCACCCTTGAGCGCAATGGTCTTGAAGCGCCACGCCACCTTGCCGGTCTCGGAATCATAGGCGCTGATGAAGCAGTGCTTGGTCTGGAAGCGGTTGCAGTAGGTCAGGCCCACCAGGATCTTGCCATGCACCGCAATGGCACCGCCGGTGTTGCTGTAGCCTTCCTTGCCGTTCTCGATCTCGGTCTGCCAGACGATTTTTCCGGTCTTTGCATCCAGCGCATAAAGCTTGGCGTCGGTGGTAGGCACGAAGACCTTGTCGCCATACAGCGCCAAGGAACGGGTGGCGCCGTAGGCGCGGGTGGGCGCCGGCCCGATACGGTTTTCCCACAGCAGTTCGCCGGTTCGCGCATCCAGCGCCTGCACCGTGTTGGCGACATTGGACAGAAACATCACGCCGTCATGGATGATCGGGGTCACCTGGCTGGCGCCGCCGTCATTCATCGCCCAGGACCAGGCCAGTTGCAGGTTCTTCACATTGGCGGTGGTGATCTGCTTGAGCGGGGAGTGACTCCAGCCCTGGTAATTGCGGCGGTACATCAGCCAGTCGCCATCGGCGGGATTGGCCAGCATGGCGTCGGTGACGGGTCGATAGGTCTTGATGGTGCCCGGCACCGTCAGGCCAAAGCGCGTGGCAGGATAGGACGTGGCGGGACGTTCAGCCGCCGCCGCGCGCGGCGCGGCAGGCGCAGGTGCCTGGGCCGGCGCCTTGCCATCGGCGATGGCGGAGATTTTCACACTTTCGGTGCCGGTCAGGGCGGCGCTGCCCGCCTTGGCGCCATTGGCCGACAGCATGAAGGCGATGATGTTGCGGTAGGTGGCGGCGTCCAGGCTGTTGCCGTTGTTGTAGGGCATGGAGAATTTGACCAGCGTGTGCAGTTCGCTCACCGGCTTGTTGCCCCAGGCATTCATGAAGCTGCTGCCCGCCAGCGCCGGCGCTTCGCCCGCGCCCTGCAGGTCGGCGCGGTGACAGCCGCCGCAACTGGCGGCATACAGGGCCCGGCCCGCACTGGCCTGCTCGGCGGTGAACGGCGCCGTCTGCAGGTTCTGCGCTATGGCATTGGCGCCCAGCGCGGCGGCGGCAAATGCTGCAATCACAATCAGCTTTTTCATCGGCGCGGCACATCCAATTGCGGCAGGAAGCCATGGCCTGGCACCGGCACCGCTTCGCCGGCGAAAGGATGGGGCGGCAGCAGCCAGCCGGTGAGATTTCCCTCCGGCGCCTTCTCGCTGTCGAGCTGGATATAGAAGTGGCCGCTGCGCACCGCATTGGCCTGCCGCGTTGTCAGGGTGACTGCGCCCGACACCTCGCCGCTGACAGCCGGGGTCACGGTGATGTCGGCCACCTTGGGGCCCATGGCGCCGATGCGGATGCCGTCATACAGCGCGGCGCGGGTGGCGTTGCCGGAAAGGCCGCCAAAGGTGCCGCGCACGGTCAGGCGGTTGCCGTCCAGCGTGGCTGTGGCGGCGCCCTCGCCGCTGACATTGTTGCGGGTGCCTTCGGTGACGGGCGACGGCGCCAGCCGGGTTTCGAATTCCTCGCCCCATGCAGGCGTGGCGCAGAGGATCAGCGCCAGAAATGCGCAATGGTGGTAACGGTGCCGCAAAACCCCTCCGCCCGATTTCTTATAATTATGGCGTTTTCTAGCATGGGCCGGAGGCGGGCCAAAGCGTCAGCCACTTGTGCAGCCGCAGCATTTTTCGGCTATGCTGCCGGCCATTCCAAAGGTGCGGTCCGTGCTTCTGCTCATCGATAATTACGACAGCTTTACCTACAACCTCTTCCATTATCTGGGCGAGTTGGGGGCGGATGTGCGCGTGGTGCGCAATGACGAAATATCCGCCGCCGAAGCCCTTGGCATGAAGCCGGAAGGGATCGTGCTGTCGCCCGGGCCCTGCACCCCCAATGAAGCGGGCATCTGCCTGGACGTGATCAAGCAGGCGAACGGCACCATGCCCATCCTGGGCGTCTGCCTGGGGCACCAGGCCATCGGCCAGGTTTACGGCGGCAAGATCGTGCGTGCGCCCGAACCGATGCACGGCAAGCTGTCGCGCATGCATCATACCGGCAAGAGTGTCTTTCGCGGGCTCAACAATGATTTCTTCGCCACCCGCTACCACTCCCTGACCATCGACCCGCCTTCCATGCCGCAGAGCCTCGAAGTCACCGCCACCAGCGATGACGGGGTGATACAGGGCGTGATGCACAAGAGCCATCCCGTCCATGGCGTGCAGTTCCATCCCGAAAGCATCGCTTCGGAAAACGGCCACGCCTTGTTGAACAATTTCCTGACCATCGCGCGCGACTTCTCACGCGTCCCGGCATGAGCGTGACGGATTTTCCCGCCATTTTGGGAAAAGCAGGCGCGCCGCTCAGCACGGCCGATACCACAGACCTGTTCGACGCCATCTTCACCGGCCGCCTGACGGAACAGGACATCATCGCCTATCTGTCGGCCACGGCCGATCGCAAGCCGACGGTGGACGAGCTGGTGGGCGCCGTCACCTCCATGCGCCGTCACATGCGCAGCCTCAAAGCGCCGGCCGGCGCCATCGACCTGTGCGGCACCGGCGGCGATGGGCTGGGCACCCTGAACATATCGACGGCAGTATCGTTCGTGGTGGCGGGCGCGGGCGTTCCGGTGGCCAAGCACGGCAACCGCTCCGCCTCTTCACGCAGCGGCGCCGCCGATGTGCTGGAGACGCTGGGCGTGAACATCAGCCTTCCGCCCGAGGCGGCGGAAACGGTGCTGGCGGAGGTTGGCGTGGTCTTCCTGTTCGCCCAGACCTATCACCCCGCCATGCGGTATGTGGGAGGTGCCCGCAAGCAGATCGGCCGCCGCACCATCTTCAACCTGCTGGGACCGCTGGCCTCGCCTGCCCGGGTGACGCGCCAACTGGTGGGAGTCTTCTCGTCCGACTGGCTGCTGCCCTATGCCCAGGCCCTGAAGGCGCTCGGCAGCAGCAGCGCCACCATCGTGCATGGCATGGACGGACTGGACGAAGTCTCGATCAGCGGCCCCACACAGACCGCCATGCTGAAAGATGGCGCCATCACCACGGGCCAGATCACGCCGGAGGATGCCGGCCTGAAGCGCTCGCCCCTGGCCGAAATCCAGGGCGGTGACGCGGCCCACAATGCCGCCGCCCTCACCCGCCTGCTCGATGGTGAAACCGGCGCTTACCGCGATATCGTGCTGCTGAATGCGGCGTGCGCCCTTATGGTGGCGGGACGGGCAAAAGATGTAAGCTCCGGCGTTTCCCTGGCGGCGCAGGCTCTGGACAGCGGCGCGGCCAAAATCAAGTTGCAGGCATTGGTCAAAGCGTCAAACGCATGAGTATTCTGGACAAAATCCTAGGTTATAAGAAAGAAGAAGTCGCGGTCGCCAAGACCAGGGCGAACACGGCGGAGCTGGAAGCGCGCGCCAAGGATGTGGAAGCCCCGCGCGGCTTCATCGCCGCCCTGGACGAAAAGAAGGAATGCGGCGAATACGGCCTGATCGCCGAGATCAAGAAGGCCAGTCCCTCCAAGGGCCTGATCCGCGCCGACTTCGACCCGCCCGCTTTGGCCATGGCCTATGAGGAAGGCGGCGCCGCCTGCCTTTCGGTGCTGACCGACACGCCGTCCTTCCAGGGGGCGCCGGAATATCTCGCCCAGGCCCGCGACGCCACCCGCCTGCCCGTCCTGCGCAAGGATTTCATGATCGAGCCCTATCAGGTGATCGAGGCGCGCAGCTGGGGCGCCGATGCCATCCTGGTGATCATGGCGATGCTGAGCGACGACCAGGCCCGCGCCCTGCTGGACGAAGCGGCGCGCTGGGACATGGACGCGCTGGTGGAAGTCCATGACGAGGCCGAGTTGGAACGCGCGCTTGATCTCGATGCCCGGCTGATCGGCATCAACAACCGCAACCTCAAAACCTTTGTCACCGACATGGGCACGACCACGCGGCTGGCGCACAAGATCCCTTCCGACATCCATGTCGTGTCGGAAAGCGGCATCTCCGCCCCCGCCGACCTGAAGCGGTTGGCGCAACACAAAGTCACCACGGTGCTGGTGGGCGAGAGCCTGATGCGGCAGAAAGATGTGCGCGCCGCCACCGCCCTGCTGCTGGGCAACGGCTTTCGGTGACCGACAAACCGCGCCGTTCCGCCGGCATGCGCGGCACGCCAAGCAACGATGCGCCAAAACCGCCGGCGCCCCCTGCCCTGACTGCAAGAACCCGCGCCCAGGCCAGCCAGCCGGTGCGCACAGTCGCATCGCGTTTCGCCAAACCCGCGGTGCTGATGCACGAGACCTCGGCACCAAAACCTGCCAAGGGCGAAGCGATACGGGCCCAGCGCGATGCATTTCGCGCCTTCATGACAAAGAACCGGCTGCGACCGACGGAATGGGCACGGGCTGCGGGCGTGGCGCCGGGCGAAATCCTTGGCTTCCTCACTGGGCAGACGCGTAGCGTCGCACCCGCGACATTGGAAAAACTCGCCGCTATCGCGAATGCATCGCCGGAAGACCTGCTACGCTGAAACGAAAACGGCGACCCGCATGGGCCGCCGTTTCGTTACGCACCGTTGATATTTTAGAATGTGATCCAGACGCCGCCACGGCCCCAATAGCCACGGCCGCGATGGGCATCGCGCCAGCGATAACGGGCGTTATCGCGGGCATGCCAGCGCCAGTTGTCGTCATAGACGCGCAGGCCCCAGGCGGGGCGATAGACGTAGCGGTCGGCCGTGCGCCAGCAATCGCCATAGCGGTTGCAGACGACGCGGGCGGACGCGGTCTCCACGGTCGCGACCAGGGCGCCGGCGGCGACCAGGGCGCTCAAGCAAAAGGTTCTGAACTTCATGTCGAGTCTCCGTATGGAAGGTTGATCCACCGCCCTCCGCACCAGAAAACGAGCTTCGGAAAATTCTGTTCCCGCCCCGAACGCGTTGACGGCGGGGGTGGAACTAAAGTAGAACGATTCGCAGCGTACCGGCTTTGTTCGCCGGTCTCTGGGAGAGTTTCGGATGCTGACCCGCAAGCAATATGAACTGCTGATGTTCATCCATGAGCGGGTGCGCGAAAGCGGCATCCCCCCCTCCTTCGACGAGATGAAGGAGGCGCTGGACCTCAAATCCAAGTCCGGCATCCACCGCCTGATCACCGCCCTGGAAGAGCGCGGCTTCCTGCGCCGCATGGAAAAGCGCGCCCGCGCTTTGGAAGTATTGAAGCTGCCCGACAACATGGCCGAGACCGTCCGTCCCGCCACCACCCGCAGCCAGTCCCAGCGCAGCACCAGTAGCCGCATGGGCGGCCATGGCCGCACCGATATCCGCATGGCCGATAGCCGCACGGCCGCGCCGCGCCGCAGCTATGGCGAAGGCGGCGAAGGCGCCGTCAATGTACCGCTGGTCGGGCGCATCGCGGCGGGCACGCCGATCGAGGCGCTGCAGAACAAGATGAGCGACATTCCCGTGCCCGGCGGCATGCTGGGACGCGGCAGCCACTACGCCCTGGAAGTCACCGGCGACTCCATGATCAATGCCGGCATCCTGGACGGCGACACCGTCATCATCCAGGAATCCGACACCGCCAATACGGGCGAGATCATCGTCGCGCTGGTCGACAATGAAGAAGCCACCCTGAAGCGGCTGCGCCGCCGCGGCGACTCCATCGCTCTCGAGGCCGCCAACCCCGCCTATGAAACCCGCCTCTACGGCGCCGACCGGGTCAAGGTGCAGGGCAAGCTGGTTGGACTTATTCGACGTTACTAGTCTCGAGCGGGCTTACCACCCAGAGCCTGTCGCCGCGCCAAGCGCGGACGCTGGTTGCCGTCGGCGGCGATGACAGAGTGATGCCCCAGCCCTGCCCGTCCGCCGCAGCCTTCTGATCGATCACGATTGCCGGACCCTTGCAGCTTCCCTGCGCCGCGTTGATCACCACCACGGCGCGGGTGCAATCTTCCAGCATGGCTTCCGGCTTCAGCCCGGCGGCGATCACGGGCGGCAGGTTCACCACACAACCCAAGCCGTCGCAGCGAAGGCCCGTCAGGCCCACGGCGTCGGCAATGTCGCGTCCGTCGCCATCGCGCTTAAGCCATTCGCGGGCGGCGAACCTGTCCTTCGGCTTGCGCAGGAAATGCAGCAGGCCTTCATGTCCGCGTACCGCGATGGTCTGACCGTCCCGCGCCACCAGCATGTCGGGCTGGGGCGCAAACCAGGCGAGGCAAGCGCCCACCAGCATCGGCACGGCACCCCACCAGCGCCAGCACTGCCGCCAGATCGCCAGCCACAAGCCGCCCAGCACCATCGCCATCAGCGCCGCCAGCGGCATGGCGCTGGCCAGCGAGACAGCGCCCGGCAACCCTGAAACCCAGTGGCCGATCGCCACCATGACTTCGATGCCTTCGCCCAGCAGGCCCAGGGCAAAACGCTCCAGCCCGAACGGCATCAGCAGCACGCAGAGCGCCGCGGCGGGCATGATCCAGAAGCCCATCACCGGCATGGCCAGCAGGTTGCCCAGCACGGCATAGTGCGCGGCGCGTTCGAAATGAAACAGGGTGAAAGGCGCGGTGGCGAGGCTGGCCACCAGGCTGGTCATCAAGATGCCATGGGCATAGCGAAACAGCATCCCGCGCGGCACCTTGCCCTCGCGCTGCTGCTCCCATTCCGCCACGGCCACCAGCGCCGCCACCGCCGCGAACGACATCTGGAAGCCGGCTTCGGTGATGGCTTCGGGCCGCGCCAGCAGCAGGATGCCGGCGGCAAGGCCCAGGCTGCGCATGGTCAGCGCCGGACGGTCCAGCAGGATCGCCGTCATCACCGTCGCCAGCATGACAAAGGCGCGCACCGCCGGCGGCGCCGCACCGCTGATCACCAGATAGAAGGCCGACGCCAGCAAAGCGAAGGCGGCGGCCCATTTCTTGACCGGGTATCGCAGCACCAAAGGCGGAATGGCCGCCAGCAGCGCCCGCACCAGCCAGAAAATGCCGCCGCCCACCAGCGCCATGTGCAGGCCGGAAATGGACAGTGCATGCGCCAGGTCGGCATCGCGCAGGGCAGCGTCGTCTTCTTCGGCTATGGCGCCGCGCGTGCCGGTGATCAGGGATGCCGCAATGCCGCCGGCGCTTCCCGGCAGGCCCGCATGGATGCGGACCGTCATGCGCACCCGCAGGTCTTCGATCCTTTGCGACAGGCGCTCCGGCGCCGTTGCGTCACGGGCGGGCGGGATGGCGCGCGCCCGGCCATAGGAAAATCCCGTGGCCCCGATGGACTGGAAATACAGCCAGCGGCCGAAATCGCCGGCGCCCGGCGCCACCGGCGGGGCCGGCGCATCCAGCCGCGCCGTCAGGCTGAGCCAGTCGCCGGGATGAAATTCAGCGCCGTTCAGCAATGCCACGCGCACCCGGCGCGGCGCCTGTCCGGGCGCAAAAGCGCCCGAACGGATTTCGTCCAGGACCAGCCGCGCGCCTTTTTCCCGCGGCTCGATGGTGACGATGCGCGCCGTCAGATGCGCCACCATGGCATGGTCCAGCACCGGGGTGGCGATGGCTGTCTCGCGCAGCTTGGCCAGGCCAAAGCCCAGCAGCACCGCCGCCAGCAGGGCCAGGGGGATGCGCGCCCGTCCGGCCGCCGCGCTGAGCGCCGCCACCAGCGCCACGGCCAGCGCCGTCCAGCCCAGGGACAGCGAAGGTTCGCCGGCCAGGGCGAAATAGCCGCTGGCGCCGATGCCCAGCGCCACCGGCAGACACAAAGGCCAACGGTCCCGCTCCAACGCCCAGCTGAGCGGGAAGTCACGCCAGAACGCTATTCGCCCTAGGTTCATGGGAGAGTGTTTGCTACTAGGAAGCCGGAAAATCCCCGCCAGAGATCATGTCGCAAAACCCCAAACCTGTCCTGCGCTTCGCCCCCTCGCCCACAGGGATGCTGCATATCGGCGGCGCCCGCACCGCCTTGTTCAACTGGCTCTATGCCCGCAGCACTGGCGGCACCTTCCTGCTGCGGATCGAGGATACCGACCGCGAACGTTCCACCCCCGAAGCGGTGGACGCCATCCTGAACGGCATGACCTGGATGGGGCTGAACTGGGATGGCGATGTCGTCTACCAGTCCGCCCGCGCAGGCCGGCACCGGGAGGTGGCGGAGAAGATGCTGGCGGAAGGCAAGGCCTATCGCTGCTATGCCACCGCCGACGAACTGACCGCCATGCGCGAAGAGCAGAAGGCCGCCGGCAAGCCGATGCGCTATGACGGCCGCTGGCGTGATCGCGCGCCCGGTCCCGACGAAGCGGGCAAGCCCTTTGTCGTGCGCCTGAAATCGCGGCAGGAGGGCGAAACCATCGTCCATGACAAGGTTCTGGGCGATGTGCGGTTCGAAAACAGCCAGCTCGACGACATGGTGCTGCTGCGCAGCGACGGCAATCCCACCTATATGCTGGCGGTGGTGGTGGACGATGCCGATAT
>CANKIV010000038.1 GCA_947482125.1 Alphaproteobacteria bacterium | reverse complement strand
TAGCGGCGGCGCCTATCTGGCCTTTGAACACAAGGCAAATTCTTTCCTGTTTGCCAAGGACCGGGACTACACCAAGATGGACCTGACGTCCCGCGGCGGTCGCGACTCGCGCGCCACCTCGTGCGAATTGGCGAATATCAGCGCGCCCGGCGGTCTGAATTATGCGCTGACATCCAACGCTGTGCCGCTCACGCCTGGTTCCCTTGCGGCGAGAGTCACAGGCCCGTTTGGCGCCCTGAATTCGGTTACCAATGCCGGCCAGTTCAACCGCTGCGACACCAACTCCTACCGCTCGCTCTATCCCAAGGAAGAGCAGACTTCCTTCTACGGCTCGTTCCATCAGCGGATCATGGACGGGGTGGAGTTTTCGACCAAGATGCTGTGGTCGACGCGCCTGAATGCCGCGGTGCGTCCGATGCTAAGCGCCACCAACGTCACAATCAACAATACCAACCCCTATTTCCAGTCCATCGCAGGGGAAACCACCCAGAACGTCTCCTTCGACTTCAGCCCCTTCTGGGGGGACAAGGGTTATACTGATACGAACGCGATCCAGGTGTTCCAGATCACGCCCAAGCTGACGGTGGACCTGCCGTTCGGCGACTGGCAGGCGGTCGGAATGGTCAATTATGGCCGCAGCACCACCAATGGCTTCCAGAGAACGGTCAATACCGGTCTGTTGGCTCAGGCGATGCGGCAGACCACCGTCGGCGGCGTTCTGACGCCCGCGCTGGTTGCCAGCCCTGGTCTCGCCGGCAATGCGGTGAACCCCTACAATCTCACCTCCGGCAACCCTGCGGTGATCCACCAAATTCTGAATAACGGCCAGCAAGGCAAGGCCGTCCAGCACCAGATCCAGTATGGCGCGTCGGCCAACGGAACCCTGTTCGAGCTGCCGGGCGGCGCGGTCAAGGCGGCGATCGGCGGCCAGTGGGCATTTGACGACTATGTCGCCAGCTGGAACACCAACTACCCGATGGGCCAGGTGGCCGGCCCCGCGCAGGCCGGCACACAGGTGGCAACCGCCAGGCCGCACCGCATCACCAAGTCGGGCTTTGCCGAAGTCAACGTCCCGCTTGTCAGCGAGGCCAATCGCATGCCGCTCGTGCATGCGCTGAGCTTCAATGCGTCGGCCCGTATCGACAGCTACAGCGACTTTGGCGATACCACCAATTACAAGATGGGCTTTACCTATGACCCGTTCGCGGCCCTGACGGTCCGGGGCTCCATGGCCACGTCCTTTGCCGCACCCAGCCTTGCCGATACCTCGGCGCCGGATACGCGTTTCACCTATACGCCCCAACGCACCGCCGCGAACACCAACGTGCCACCGGGCACATCGGCGGCTGATGCGCTGCGCCCCTCCATCAGCACACCCGGCGGCAATCCGCTGCTTGGGCCGGAAAAGGGCAGGTCGTGGTCGATCGGCGGCGATTTCCATCCCACCACCGAGTTTGGCTTCGACCTGACGGGGCTCCTGCTCAAAGTCACCGCCTGGCATGTCAAGTTCAGCGATCAGATAGGCTTGATCCTCAACAATCCCGGTCTGCTGTTCTCGGGCGCCTATAACCAGTATTATATGCTCAACCCGACATTGGCGCAGATTCAGGCCCGCTATCCCACCAATTTTGGTGCGGGCGGAAATGCCCTTGTCGCCACCACCGGGTTTCCCGGACCGGATCTGGCGTCAGCCTTCGCGACGGGCGTCAATCCGCCCTATATCCTCTATGATCTGCGCCGCAACAATCTCGGCCAAACGGTGATCGACGGTCTCGATATCGAAGCCCATTACGTGACGGATATCGAAGGTTTCGGTACCTTGGGAGCCGGAATTTCGACGACCATCAACTCGACCAACGAAAACACGCCCGCCCCGGGCCTGGCCCCCATCAATCTTGTGAAGTACAGCGTTCCACTGTCCGCGACCTCGGCCTACGTGACCGCTACGGTCGGTCCGGTGACGGGCCGGGTGCAGGTGCAATACAGCCCGGGCTTCAATGTTTCGCCCGTCCTGAACCAGTCCTTGTCGCTGTATAACCAGAAGCGCATCGAAGCTTTCCACCCGGTCAATCTCTTTGTCAGCTATGACCTGAGCGGTCTGGCCCCGTGGCTGAGCGACACCGAAGTCACCGTAACGGTCAACAATATCGGCGACGACAGTCCGCCGGTTTATCTGTCGGGCGGCGAACCTTTTCCAGGCAATGCCGGGATTGGCCTCATAGCGTCCGGCGGCACGTTGGGCCGTTATACGGTGCTCGGCTTGCGCAAACAGTTCTGAGAACGTCTCCATGGCTTGAACAACCCCGCCGGGAAACCGGCGGGGCAATTTTTTTGAACGGGATAGGCCGGACCGGTACCTGCACGACGCAGCTCCGGCATTCATGCTGGTGTGCTTCGCGGCGCTCTACGGAGGCGCCATGGCTGGATGCGCGAATTACAATGAGGAGCTTTTCATGTTGAAGGATCGCCGAAAATTCCTCCAGGGCGCCGGTGCATCACTGGGCATTCTTGCTGGCGCTGGCCAGGGTGCGCTGGCCGCCACCAGCGGCGCGGTTATCGCCAAGTCTCCCAACGGCAAGCCTCTGGCCGGCGTTTTCCCTATTGGATGGACGCCGTGCAAGGCCGACAACAGCTTTGATGCTGACGCGATGGTGAAGCAGCAGCAATTTCTGAACCGGGGCAAAGTTGCCGGAATGGCGTGGCCGCAGAATGCCAGCGGCTGGCAAACCCTGACCACGCAGGAATGGCATTCCGGCGCGGAAGCGCTGGCGTCGGTCAAAGGTGATACGGCTTTGATGCTGGGGGTGCAGACCATGGGCTTCAATATCCCCGCTTCCCAAGCCTATGCGAGGAAAGCGAAGAGTCTGAATGCCGATGCGATCATTTCCCTGACGCCGCCAGGCGCCAGCGATGCCGACGTCATCGCCTATTTCAAGGCGCTATCCGATGCTTCCGGTTTGCCGATCATGGTTCAAGCCGTAGGGGACGTCAGTGTCGACAGCCTTGTTGCGCTGGCGGCGGCAGTCCCGGCGATCGTCGCCGTGAAAGACGAGGCGGGAGACCCGCTGGAACGCGCCACGGACCTGTTGCGCAAGACGCAAGGCAAGCTCGAGGATTTTTCCGGCGGGGGCGGCATGACTTTCTTCGCTGAACTCGAATTGGGATTTCTCGGGACCATGCCCTACACCGGGATGTCGGACGTTCTTCAGGTTTGCTTCAATTCATACCGTGCAGGGCGCAAGCGGGCGGCATTTGACATGTTTGGCCGTTTCCTGGCGTTCAATTCTCTGCCGCATGCCAACGAGTATGTCATGAAGGCCCGTGGCGTCTTCGCTGAAGATGCCGTGATGCGCTCCAATCCTGCCCCAGCTTCAGGAGTGCCGGCCGGGGGAGGCCGTCGCCGAGGCGGGCCGGTTACAGAAGCGCACAAGGCGCAAATACGGTTGGCGCTGAGCACCTATCTCAAGTCATATCTGGTTGCGACGTAACCGGAAAAGCCACAAGAAAATCTGAAGGAGAGCAAAGCCAATGAAGCACGTGATGCTGAAGCTTGCAGGTGCATTGCTGTTCGGTACATGCGCCGTTGCCATGGCGCAGAGCGCCGCTCCGGACCGGCCTGGCGCGGCGCAGGCGCAGTCCAGCGCCAACGCGCTTCCCGCCGGTGCCAATGTGGTGGGCAGCGGCCCGATCGTGATGCCGCCGGTGCCCCGTCCGGCGGGGGCCGGCCCGCAGCGCCCGCGCGGTGACTTCACCATTCACAATCGTCATCTGCTTTATGTGGCCATGCCCGGCTCGCTGGAGCGGCAGATGTACCCCAACGGCAGCGGCATCATCGTGCTGGACGCCGACAACAATTACGCCTTCGTCAAGCGTATTCATATGTGGGAATATGCGGGCAGCATGGCAGCCGAAGACGTTTCCGGTGTCGCGGCAAGCCCTGCCACCAACATGCTTTACCTTGCGGTCCGCGGGCGGCTGGGCGCATTGGATCTTGCGACCGACAAGATGGTCTGGACCACCACCTTGGACGGCAAATGCTGCGAACGTCCTCAGGTCTCGGCCGACGGCAAGACCCTGGTGGTTGGTTCGAACCTGCAGGATTATTGGTACAAGCTGGACGCCAAGACCGGAAAGCTGCTTGCCACGATTCATGCGCCGGGAAGCCCGGGCGCCCACAATCTGAACCTCAGCGCCGACGGCAAGCTCGCTTTTATGTCGCCCAACGGCAAGTTGCTGCAGATCGCCGATGTCGAAACCGCCAAGGTCGTCCGGACCATCCAGTTCCCTGAAAATGTCCGGGTGCAGGCCCTCAACAAGGATTCCTCCAAGATCTACGTCAACCAGAACAATTTCTTGGGCTACATGGTTGCCGATACCAAGACCGGGAAAATCCTTCAGACGGTGGAGGTCACCAGCGTCGATTGGCGTTCGGTTTGGAACAAGACACCGCGCCCCCGGGTTTCGCATGGCTGCCCCAGCCACGGCATTGCCCTGACCCCCGACGGCAAGGAAGTCTGGATCCCCGACGCGATTTTCAAGAAGATCCGCATCTTCAGCAATACCGATAGCCCCAAGGAGATCGCCACCATCGACACCCCGGATAACGTTTACTGGATCATGTTCGGGCTGGACGGCAAGCTCGTCTACGCCTCTTCGGGCGATATCATCGATCCGGTGTCCCGCAAGGTCGTGGCAACGACCAAAAGCGAATGGGGCACCAAGATGTTCAGCGAAAAAATGCTGGACATGAACTTCGTGGATGGCCGCCTGCAGCGCGTCGCCAACCAATTCGGTAACGAGTATGGCGATTTCGTCACCGCCGAAAAGCTGGGTGTGGGGCCGCATATGCCGGTGATGCAGGGAGCGGCCTATCCGGTGGTGCCGCCGACCGGCACCGATCCCAATGCGGGCATGCCGCAGTCAACGGCCCGATAAAACGGTATCACGCATTTTGAACAGTCGCGCGTTCGGTTGTGTATTGCCAGGCACAGTCACTCTCTTGAGTGGCTGGTTGCTTTTGGCGATGACGCCGGCCATCGGGCAGCAGACCGCAACGGAGGCCACAACGCCCGAAGCGGCGGTGGTGAAAATTTGCGCCAGCTGTCACGGCATGGAGTTGGTGACGGACACGCCCCGGGACTATGACGCCTGGCATGATACGGTTCAGAAGATGATCGACCGTGGGGCGCGGGGGACACAAGAAGAGTTCGGTTTGGTGATGGATTATCTTTTCCAGAACATGACGCCCGTCGACATCAACCATTCCGATGTGGACATGCTTATGGGGGTATTGCATGCCGATGAGAAGACGGCGCAAGCCATCATCGCGCGCCGGACATTGCGGCCATTCAAGGATTTGGCCGAATTGGAGGGCTCGATACAGGGTCTCGACAAGGCCGTGCTGGATGCGAAAAAGCGAATGATTTATTTCCAGTAGGAATCGAAAAGGTGCGCCAGCTCACTCTCGCGCTTATGGGCCTGATCTTGATGTCGGGATCCGCGAAAGCGACCGGTGACAGTTGGCTTGGCGCCTTTGGCCATGCTCCCACGGCCTACAACCTGTCGCCGCCGTCTATTATATTGGGGCCTGACGGCAATACCCGCACCGTGGCGCCGGGTTTTTCGCCGTTGCCGCCCTATCCGGCAGATACGACCGTGCGGCAGGCTATTCGCGTCAGTGTTGCGGCGCGCTCTGTCCGTGTCCGATTCAGCAATGAATTTTCCAAAAGCGAGCTGCGCATTGGCGAGGCGCATATTGCCCTGACGTCAGAAGGTGGAGACATCGTGCCCGGCAGCGATCATGTGCTCACCTTTGCGGGCCGTCATGATGCCGTTATTCCGGGCGGCGCACCATTGTTGAGCGATCCGGTTGATTGGGCCATTGGGGCGCTGACAAGGCTCACCGTGACGGTTCACTACCCCGCCGAAACTGTCCCTCCGGCTCACACGCTTTACGCATTGAAGGCATGGTCCGCACCGGGCAATCAGGCCGCCGCACACAGCATGAGCGACGCTGTCGCGGCGCGAAGCGGCAGTCATTTCAGTGCGCTCTATGTCGTGCCTCAAACGGCAAGGCGTACCATTGTTTGCCTGGGTGACTCCATTACGGAAGGTGTTGGATCAGAACCGGGAGCCTTTCGCGGCTGGACAGAGCGTCTGGTGGAGCGGCTTCAAGCCAACGCTTCCACGCGCCGCTGGTCGGTCGTGAATGCGGGCATTGGTAGCAACCGGCTTTTGCACGACACCCCGTCGACCAGCGCACTGTCCCGGTTTGACCGGGACGTACTGGCGGTGCCGGGCCTTTCGAAGGTCATTATCGCGCTTGGGATCAATGACATCCAATACAGCCGCCGCAACCCCGCCGAAGCTGTCAGCGCGGACGAGATTATTGCTGCCATGGGACAACTCATTGCGCGTGCCCATGCCAGGGGGGTGGAAGTGATAGGCGCCACGATCACACCCTTTGAAGGCTCTGGCAGCCATTCACCCGAGGGCGAGGCGATGCGAACCAGGGTGAACGACTGGATTCGGAACAGCGGTGCGTTTGATGGGGTCATCGATTTCGACCGGGCGCTCCGCGATCCGCTTCGTCCTGCCCAGTTATTGGCCGCGGCAGACTCCGGCGGGGGTCTGCATCCCAACGATGCCGGTTACGCCATGATGTCCGATGCCATCGATCTGACCCTGTTTCGTGACTAGATTTGCGGCGCTGCAGCAAAAGCCTTGACCGATAAATCTCTCAAATGTTGAGAGATGACGGTACGTCATTTTTTGAATCCCTATGCCCCTCGCTAAGCTGTTGGAGAGGAGCCCAAGATGTCCGACAGAAAAACGAAAGTCGCCATCATCGGATCGGGCAACATCGGCACCGACCTGATGATCAAGATCATGCGCACGTCGTCCATCCTGGAGATGGCGGCGCTGGTCGGGGTTGATCCACAATCCGACGGTCTTGCCCGCGCCCAACGCCTTGGCGTCGCAACGACAGCCGATGGGCTGGCCGGACTGGTCCGCATGCCGGTCTGGAAAGAGATCGGCATCGTTTTTGACGCCACCAGCGCGGCTGCGCACAAGCTGCACAGCGAGATCTGCCTGGCCGATAACAAGGTGATGATCGATCTGACGCCGGCTGCCATCGGCCCCTATGTCATTCCCGAGGTCAATGGCGATGCGCATCTGGATGCGCTCAATGTGAACATGGTGACCTGTGGCGGGCAGGCGACCATTCCCATCGTTGCGGCCGTGAGCCAGGTTGCCACCGTGCATTATGGCGAGATCGTCTCTTCCATCGCCTCCAAATCGGCCGGGCCGGGAACGCGCGCCAACATCGACGAGTTCACCCAGACAACTGCTTTGGGCATTGAAAAGGTCGGCGGGGCCGCGAAGGGGAAAGCCATCATCATTCTCAATCCGGCGGAGCCCCCGGTCCTGATGCGCGGAACTGTCCTTACCTTGTCGTCGGGCGCGGACGAACAGCAGATCACAAAGTCCATCCATCGCATGGTCGAAAAAGTCAGAGCCTATGTGCCGGGCTATCGCCTGAAACAGGAAGTGCAGTTCGAACGCTTCGGATCGAACAATCCTGTTTCCATTCCCGGTGTCGGCATCTTCGAAGGTCTCAAGACGAGCGTGTTCCTGGAAGTCGAAGGGGCGGCCCACTATCTACCGGCCTATGCGGGAAATCTGGACATCATGACGTCGGCGGGCCTTCGCACGGCCGAGAAAATTGCCGCGCGAAGGATGGCGCAACAGGCCGCATGATGCCCGTACACTCCACCGGCTTGTATATCCAAGACGTCACGCTGCGTGACGGCATGCATGCGATCCGTCATCAGTATGGCGTCGACCATGTCGCCAGGATCGCCAAGGCACTGGACGAGGCGGGCGTCGACGCCATCGAGATCGCGCATGGCGATGGCCTCAATGGCTCGTCCTTCAATTACGGTTTCGGCGCCCATACGGATTGGGACTGGATCGCGGCAGCCGGGCGCGTGATCCGCAAGGCGCGGCTTACGACATTGCTGCTTCCCGGCATCGGCACCGTTGAAGACCTTCACCGGGCATTCGATATGGGGGTCGTGTCGGTTCGCATCGCCACCCATTGCACGGAAGCCGACATCGCCAGGCAGCACATCACCTTTGCGCGCAAGCTCGGCATGGACGTCTCCGGATTCCTGATGATGAGCCACATGGCCGAACCGGACCCCTTGGCGCAGCAAGCCAAGCTGATGGAGGATTATGGCGCCCATTGTATCTATGTCACCGACAGTGGCGGCGCGCTGGACATGGATGGCTACCGGGCGCGCCTGGAGGCCTATGATCGCGTCCTGCTGCCTTCGACCGAGCGCGGGGTCCACGCCCATCACAATCTTTCGCTTGGGGTTGCGAACTCGATTGTCGCGGTGCAGACGGGCGCGGTGCGCGTCGACGCCAGCTTGGCGGGTATGGGCGCCGGTGCAGGCAATGCACCGCTGGAAGTGTTCATCGCCGCCGCAAACCGCAAGGGATGGAAGCATGGCTGCGACCTTTACAAGTTGATGGACGCCGCGGAGGACCTGGTCAGGCCGCTGCAGGATCGTCCGGTACGGGTGGATCGCGAGACGCTGAGCCTGGGATATGCCGGCGTCTATTCCTCGTTCCTGCGGCACGCAGAAAAAGCCAGCCACGACTACGGCGTCGATACGCGGGAAATTCTGGTGGAACTCGGCCGGCGGCGCATGGTCGGCGGCCAGGAAGACATGATTACCGATGTCGCACTCGACATTGTTCGGAAAACCGGAGCGCAGTAGCATTTACAAAAAAAACGGGGGAATCCATGGCTACGCCCAAGAACCAATCCGTGTTGAAGGCTTTTCGCATGCTGCAGGGGTTCCACGGCCCCGACGAATGGCTGACAAGTTGTGAGCTGAGCCGGCGCGCAAATCTTCCCGAGGCTTCCGGTTATCGTCTGATCCAGACGCTGGAACAGATCGGCGCGGTTGTGCGCGGTCCCAAGGGTCGCTATCGCCCCGGCATGCTGCTGGTTTCGCTCTCTCACAATGTTGCGATAGGCGATCTGCTCCGGGAAGCCAGCCACAAGATCATAACCGATCTCGCCCATCGCCTCGACCTGACCATCCATATCGGGTTGCTGGAAGGCGGCATGGTCACCTATATCGCCAAGGTCTGTACGCCCACATCTCTTTCGCCGCACACGCGTCTCGGCTCGCAGCTGGAAGCTTACTGTTCAGGCCTGGGTAAAGTCCTGCTGGCGGCGCTGCCGCAAGATCAGCTCGACAGCTTTATCATGGACGGCGACCTGGTGGCGCTGACGCCTTACACGATCACGGACCGCACCGTGTTGCGCGCCGAGTTGCAAAAAGTGCGGGCGCGCGGCTATGCCATGGATGACCGCGAGATTCGCGCGGATATGCGCTGTCTGGCGGTTCCGATCCATGACGCCGATGGGCGGGTTGTCGCCGCCATGTCCGCCACCGATCACGCCGAGCGTATGGTGGAATCCCGGCAAACGGAGGTGTGCAACGCCTTGCAGGAGGCATCGCGCGCCCTGGAATACAAGGTGTTCCCGCCGAGTCCGCCCGTGAGGCCGCCCGTCACGGCGTGCCTTTCATCGGCGCATGAGATCCCGTTCGCGGCGCATGGCTGAAAAGGACCGGGCTTCGTCGTATGGCTACGGCGAAGCCCGGCATGTTTTCCGAAGCCAGGGGGTGACCCCGGAAGCGTGTTGGGATGCTGAAACAGTTGCCGCCGATTTCAAAGCGCCGCGGAACGCATTTTCTCACCAGATGAGTTTGCACTGCACAACTTTGCCGGATGGCCGGCACCAGCCTCTAGGCGCGCGCATGGGCGCTGAATAGCTTTATCAAACCCCTGCTGTCATGCAGACGCCAACTCTGCTTCAAAAAGGTTCATTATGTCTGGAACGTTCACGCGCCGCAGCACCTTGATGGGTGGGACGGCCGCTCTGCTTGGTCTGGGAAGCCTTTCCGGCAATGCATTGACGCCGCTGGCGATGCAGAAAGCCGGCGGCACAAAACTCGAACCGCTGCCGACCCAGCCATACGATACGTCGCATGGGGAATGGCGTACCTATGGCGGCAATCTTGCCAGCTGGCGCTATTCCGATCTCGACCAGATCGACGCGGTGAACTTCAATTCGCTGAGCACCGCATGGAACTTCTATCCGGATAATCTGGGTCCGATGCCAGATCCCAATCTCCAGTCCACGCCGCTGATGGTGAAGGGTGTCCTTTATATCACGGCGGGTACGCGCCGCGCCGCTGTCGCGCTCAACGCCCGCACCGGGGAGATGATCTGGAAGTTCAATTTTGACGAGGGTGAGCGCGGTAGGAACGCGGCGCGTCCACTGGGCCGGGGCTTGAGTTATTGGACCGACGGGACCCAGGAACGCATCCTGTATGTCACGCCCGGCTTCCAGCTGGTCTGCCTGGACGCGAAAACAGGCGTGCCCGATCCCGGCTTTGGTACCAACGGCATTGTGGAAATGAAGATCGATGGGCGCCAGGACATTGACATCACTGGCAAGCGTCGCGGTGACGACATCGGTTTGAACGCCACGCCCCTGGTCGTTGGCGACATCATCGTCGTCGGGGCTGCCCACCTGCCGTCCACCTCGCCGCGCATGCGCCACATCAAGGGCTACATCAGCGCCTACGACATTCGCAGCGGAAAGCGGATCTGGATCTATCATCCTATGCCGGCAAAAGGGGAGCCGGGCTACGACACCTGGCTGAATGGCTCCGCGGAAGTCGCCGGCAACATGGGGAACTGGGCGCAGAACAGCGCCGATCCGGAATTGGGGCTGGTTTATATCGGCACCGAGATGCCGACCGACGACTGGTATGGCGGCAAGCGCCATGGGGCCAATCTGTACGGTGACTGCATCACCGCGCTGGATGTGCGCACCGGAAAGCGGGTCTGGTACTACCAGACTGTGCATCATGACATCTGGGATCGGGACATTCCTTGCGCACCGATCCTGTGCGACATCACCGTGAACGGCAGGAAGATCAAGGCAATCGCGCAACCCACCAAACAGGCTTACCTGTTTGTGCTGGATCGTGCGACGGGCAAGCCGGTGTGGCCCATCCAGGAGGTGCCGGTTCCCCAGGGCGATCTGCCCACGGAATGGTATTCTCCTACTCAGCCCATTCCGAGCAAACCCCCGCCATTTGACGAAGGTGGCTCAGATCTCTCGCGCTTGATCGACTTTACGCCTGAGCTGCATGCGGAGGCACTCAAGATAACGTCCTTCTATCGGACGGGTAACCTGTGGGCACCGCCCATTCTCAGCAAATGGCCGCGCCCCCTGGCGATGATCTCTTCGCCGACCGGGGATGGGGCAGGGCAGTGGCCCGGGGGCGCCTATGACCCGGAAACCAACATGCTGTTCATGTTCTCCAATCTTTCAGTTGGTCTGCGTGGCGCGGTGCCAGCAAATCCCGCCGTTACCGATGCCCCCATGATGTCGGGGCAAGCCAGAAATCCGGACGCCGCTTCCAATGCGCCAGCGCCCAGCGGCAGGCTTGCGGTCCAAGGGCTGCCGATCTTCAAGCCGCCCTACGGCCGCATCACGGCTTACGACATGAACAAGGGCGAAATCGTTTGGCAGATTGCTCATGGTGAAACGCCTGATGTGGTGCGCAATCATCCCGCGCTCAAGGGCGTGAATATTCCGCGTACGGGCAGTCAGGGAAAGGTGGGCATTCTCGTCACCAAGACACTGATTATCGCGGGTGACGGCACCGCCACGACGGACAAGGACGGCAGGCTGGGGGGGTGGCTACGGGCTTACGACAAGAAAACCGGGAAGGAGGTTGGCGCAGTGCCCTTGCCGGGCCGCGCCTCGGGGTCTCCCATGACCTATATGGCCGATGGCCAACAATACGTCGCCATTGCCTGCACGGGTCCGATACCGGGTCGCCTCGTCGGATTGAAGCTATCAGCAAACTCCAACAAGCCGGTTGAAAGGCCAGTCATTAGCCCTGCGGGGCGGACATCAGCCACGCCGCCACCAGGGGATTGAATTATCCGGCAATGTCGCTGTTGGTATAGGCCCGCGTCCGCAGATTTGTTATTTAATTTCAATAAGATAGGCCCCAGATTGGTTTCTGGCGGGCCCACCAGCTTGCAACGAGCCTGGATTGGGCCTGGGCAGCATCGCCATTTGCGCCCGGCTTTCGATCTGGAAGGTGCCCAGCGTGTCCACCGTGCGTATCATGGCTCCAATGGTGAGGAGGCGTCTCTTTCGGGAAGGTCTATGAGACGACGACTGTTCCTTTCATGCCCATCGACTCGTGATACTTGCAAACGTAGGCATATGTCCCTTTTTCGGTGAACACGTGGGTGAACGTGTCATCTTCAGACAGGTCGGCGGAGCCGAAAGGCTGAACGCCGGTTGGCAGTTTGATGTTGGACTTGTCCGCTGCCTGAGCCGGGTCGAATGTGATCGTGTGCAGCAACAAAGCGGGATTCTTCCAGGTAACCTCGTCGCCGGCATTGATTGTGATGGTGGGTGGCACGAAGGCGCTATCTGTCGGTCTCGCCCGGCCAAAGCGTCCACTTTGTCCAGGCCGGTGGAATTCTGTCGGGCAAAATCAGGAGCAAAGGCATTTTCCCCGAACACCGGCGGCCGGATCGGGGCCCCGCAAGCTAGCGCATCAGGCCGGCAATGCCGGCGGCGATGAGCTCATCTACCGCCACCGCCGCCCCTTTACCCAATACCCAAATGAACCAGTACGCCGGCGCTGAAGGCGCCCAGGGCCAGCGCGCCCAGGATGAAGCCCAGGCGCTTTCCGCCGAAGGCAATCGCCAATGTGGATTTCGCCAGCGCGTTCGCGGCCGCGGCAATCAGTATGGTTGTGACGGCAACCCGCAAGGTCACGCCATTGCCGGCCAAACGGGCCATCGAGAGCGTAATGGGGTCCACATCCAGAAGCCCGGATGCGCCGCCCAGCGCGAAGAGCCCCACGCTTTCCGTGGAAAGCAGTTTGGCCAGCAGCATGATAGCCGCCAGCAGGGCGGTAAATCGGAGCATCAATGGCAGGTCAAACGGGTCCTGCAGGGTGAGTTCCTGTTTGCCGGTCTGGCCGGCTGCGCGGTAGGCGATCATGGCGCCGATCGCCAATACGGATGCAGCGGCCGCCATGGGAGGTGCCAGCGGCGCCAGCAGGGCGGGTGCAATCGTCACCGCCAGAGCGCTCATCCGCAACAAGGAGATCACCCATGCGGCGAGTATCGCGGCCATGACTTGCGGCCTTGCGGCGGGATCGTGCCGCGCCAGGCGCGCGAAGGTCCATGTCACCGTCGTGGAAGTCACAATCCCGCCAGCGATCCCGGCATACAGGAGCCCGCGCCGTCCGCCCGCAACGCGGACCGCGATGTAACCCCCATAGCAGACCACAGCCACCAGAACCGTCATCAGCCATATCTGATAGGGGTTCAATGCGTTCCAGGGATCGACCGTGTGGTCCGGAAGCGCCGGCAAGAGAACCGCCGTCATCACCAGCAGGACCAGCGCGGCGCGCAATTCGGTCCATTTCAGCTTTCGCAGGAAGCCATGCAGCACCTGCCGCTCCGCCAGAATGGCGGCTGACAGAACCCCGCCCGCCGCCGCGACCGCCATGCTGCCGCGAACCGCATAGGCCCCCAGCGCGAAAGTCAGAAGGCCCGCGACGAAATCGGTGGCGGAGAAGCTTCCCGACTGCCGCGCGCGGCGCCATTCATAGATGCCGAAGGGCAGGGCAAAGCCGGCAAAACATAAACCCAAAGACACGGCGCCGGGCAGCAGGCCGCATATTCCCCCCAGCACGCCTATCAGCGGGAAGGTGCGGATACCTGCGACCCGCATGCCAGCTCTGGCCTGGCGCGAT
>CANKIV010000037.1 GCA_947482125.1 Alphaproteobacteria bacterium | reverse complement strand
CCTGAAGAAAATGAGAAGGGCGCGGACTTGAAGGCCGCGCCCCGCAGCATCACGACTTCTCGACGTCGATGGCGACAAAGGAGGTGCCGCCCTGGCTGCGCGCCACCAGCAGCAAGACGCTGGTGCGGCCGCCCTTCTTGGCGTCCGTCACGCCCGACTGGAAATCGGCCGGGCTGCGCACGGTGCGGTTGCCGATCTTCAGCACCACATCGCCCGCCTGCAGGCCTTTTTCGGCGGCATCACTGTCGGGATCGACCTTGGTGATGACCGCGCCCGAAGAGAGCGCATCGGCGACATTGTAGGTCTTCTTGGTTTCCGCTGTCAGCGACGACAGCGCCAGGCCCGCGGCGCTGGCGCTGGACGGCGCCACGCCGCCCTTGCCGGCCGGAACATTGGCCGCCATCCGTTCATCCGGACGGCTGCCGATGGTGACCTTGATCGTGGACGGCTTGCCGCCGCGGCTGATCGAGAAGGTCGCCACCTGGCCGGCCGGCACCGTCGCCACCTTGCGGGTGAGGTCGGTGGCGTCTTCCACGCCCTGGCCGTTGATCGCGGTCACGATATCGCCCTGCTCGAAGCCGGCCTTCGCCGCCGGTCCGCTGGGCACGACATTGGCGACGATGGCGCCCTTGGCGTCCTTGATGCCGAGCGAGGCCGCGATCTCCGCCGTCACCGGCTGGATCTCCACGCCGAGCCAGCCGCGCGCGACGCGGCCATTGCTCTTGAGCTGCGCCACCACGTCATGGATCAGGCTGGCCGGAATGGCGAAGCCGATGCCGACGCTGCCGCCCGAAGGCGAGAAGATCATCGAGTTCATGCCGATGACCTGGCCGTGCAGATCGAAGGTCGGGCCGCCGGAATTGCCCCGGTTGATGGGCGCGTCGATCTGGATGAAGTTGGTATATTGCTGGCTGGACTCGATATTGCGGCTCAGCGACGAGACGATGCCGGCGGTCACCGAGTTGGAAAGGCCGAAGGGATTGCCCACCGCCACCACCCAGTCGCCGACGCGCAGACGCTTGTCATCGCCGAACTCGACATTCGGCAGCGGACGATCGCTCTGAATCTTCAGCAGCGCGATGTCGGTCACCGGATCGCTGCCCACCAGCGTGGCGACGAATTCGCGCTTGTCGGGCAAGGTCACGGTGATCTTCTTGCTGGCGTCCACAACATGGTTGTTGGTGACGACATAGCCGGCCTTGTCGATGATGAAGCCCGAACCGGCGCTCAATGCGCGGCGCGGCTGCGGCTGTTGCGGACGCTGGCCGAACTGCTGGAACAGGTCACGGAACTGCTGCGGGATATTGTCGTCGGCGCCCTCATTGTCGGCGGACGAGGTCTCCGACTTGATGGACACCACGGCGGGGCTCACCCGCTCCACCAGATCGGCGAAGCTGAAGGGCGCGTTTTCCAGCATGCGGGGCGTGGCGCGCGGGCTGTCATTCTGCGCCACTACCACCGGGGCTGCGGCCTGGATTTTCTGGACCGGGGGCAGCAGCGCGAAGGCACCAAGGCCGACCACCACAATGGCGGCGGCGGAGGTCATCGCAATCAGTCGGCGCTGGCGCAGGGAGGGCTTGGGAAGACGGGAAAGGATACCGGAATTCGGCGTGACGATTGGGTCTTGCATGGGGACTCCTTAGGGCGGCCATTCGGCCTGCTGGCCAATGACATACTAGCCTAACATGGCTGGAATACGTCCTAAAGATTACAGAAAAGTAATCCTTAGGCCTCTTTGGCGGCGGCCTTTTTGACCGTGATCCAGGCGACCACGCCGCCCGCGCCCAGCACCAGAAAGGGCGCCAGCCACAAGAGCCAGGTGTCAGGCTGCAGCGGCGGCTTCATCAGGATGAAGTCGCCATAGCGCGCCACCAGGAAATCCTCGATCTGGGAATCGCTTTTGCCCGCCGCCATCTGCTCGCGCACCAGGCGGCGCAGATCGGCGGCCAGGGGAGAATGCGACTCGTCGATGCTTTCGCCCTGGCAGACCAGGCAGCGCAACTGGCGCTGCATCGCGCGGGCGCGGGCTTCCATCGCAGGATCGGAAAAAGTCTCGCCGACCGTGCTGGGCGGCGTCGGCGTCTGCGCGCGCAGCGGCGCGGCGGCCATCAGCAGCAGAAAAAAGACAGCAGCCTTTTTCATTCGGCTGCGGCGGGTTGCGGGACAGGCTCACGCGCGCGCCAGCGCAAGCGGCCCCAAAGGCTGAGCAGACCGCCCAGCGACATCACCAGCGCGCCCAGCCAGATCAGCGGCGCCAGCGGCGAAACATAGGCGCGCACCGCAAAGCGTCCGTCGCCGCGGTCATCGCCCAGCGCCAGATAGAGATCGCGCAAGCCGGTGGTGCGGATGGCGGTGTCGCTGACGGCCTGGCCTTCGGCGGGATAGAGGCGCTGTTCGGGCTCGAGCATGGCCTTCACCTTGCCGCCGTCCATCAACGCGATATGGGCGCGGTCGGCGATGTAGTTGGGACCCTTTTCCCGGGTCACGCCGTCGAAGCGCAGGAGGTAAGGCCCCACCGTCATGGTCTGGCCGGGCGCCATGACCTGCAGCGCCTCGCTGCGCCAGGCAGTGGCGCCGGTCACGCCCAGCAAGGTGACGCCAAGGCCGGCATGGGCCAACGCGGCGGCAAAAGCGGAGACGCGGGCGCCCTTGCGACGGCGCAGGTCCAGGATCGAGGCCCCGATCAGCCAGCCCGCCACCGCGAAGGCGAGGGTCGCCACCACGCCGCGCGGACTGACGATGGCCAGCACCGCCAGCGCGGCGATGCCCGCAAGTCCCAGCGCCGGATACAGCGAACGCCAGGCCGCCTTGAGGTCGCCGCGCTTCCATCCCAGCACCGGACCCAGCGGCACCAGCAGCATGAGCGCAAAGAAAATCGGCGCGAAGGTCAGGGCATAATAGGGCGGGCCGACGGTAATCTTGGTGCCGTTCACCGCATCCAGCACCAGCGGATAGAGCGTGCCGACAAAGACGCAGGCGCAGGCCGCCACCAGGAACACATTGTTCAGCACCAGGGTGGTTTCGCGGCTGACCGGATCGAAGGCGGCGCCGCCCTGCAGGGTCGGGGCGCGCCAGGCGAACAGGGCGAGCGCCCCGCCGATGGCCAGCGCGATCAAAATCATGATGAAGAAGCCGCGGGTGGGATCGCTGGCGAAGGCATGCACCGACGACAGCACGCCGGAACGCACCAGGAAGGTACCGATCAGCGACAGCGAAAAGCCGGCAATCGCCAGCAGCAGGGTCCAGGTGCGGAAGGCGCCGCTTTTTTCCGTGGCCAGGGCGCTGTGCAAAAGCGCCGTGGCGATCAGCCAGGGCATCAGCGAGGCATTTTCCACCGGGTCCCAGGCCCAGTAGCCGCCCCAGCCCAGTTCGTAATAGGCCCACCAGCTTCCCAGCGCGATGCCGGCGGTCAGCGCGATCCAGGCAATCAGCATGAAAGGTCTTGCTGCCCGCGCCCAGCCTTCCTCGCCCACCATCAGCGCGGCGGCGGCATACGCGAAGGAGGCCGAAAGACCGACATAGCCCGCATAGAGCATGGGCGGATGCACAGCCAGACCGAAGTCCTGCAGCAGCGGCGTCAGGCCGGCGCCTTCGAACGGCGCGGGATCAAGCCGCAGAAAGGGATTGGAGGTGAAAAGAATGAAGAGAATGAAGGCGGCCGCCAGCAGGCCCATGATGCCCAGCGCACCGCTGGTCAGCCGTTCGCCGCCCCGCTGCAGGATCGCCACCAGCCCCGTATAGACTGCCAGCACCAGAACCCACAGCAGCATCGAGCCTTCATGGTTTCCCCACACGCCGCTGATTTTGTAGATCAGCGGCTTGGCGGTGTGGGAATGGTTCGCCACCAGCGCAATCGAAAAATCCGAGGTGACAAAGCCATAGGTCAGGGCGGCGAAGGCCAGCACCACGAACACGAACATGCCCATCGCCGCGCCACCCGCGATGCTGCGGGCGGCTGCGCCTTGCGCGCGCGCGCCCAGCAGTCCCGCGCCCGCCATCACCAGCGACAGCGCCAGGGCGAAACACAGCGCCAGCTGGCCCAGTTCGCCGGTCATACGCCGCCTTCCTTCCAGCGACCGCTGCGCTTGAGGGAATCCACCACTTCCGGCGGCATGTATTTCTCATCGTGCTTGGCCAGCACTTCGCGCGCCTCGAAGATACCGCCCGCGCCCAGCGCGCCGGTGGTCACCACGCCCTGTCCCTCGCGGAACAGCGCCGGCAGCACGCCATGGAATGTCACCGGCACGATGCTCTTGCCGTCGGAGATCGAGAAACGCACTTGCGCGCCAGGGCCGCGCATCACGCTGCCCGTCTGCACCAGCCCGCCCAGGCGGAACGCAACGCCCGGCGCGATCCTGGCTTCCGCGATATCGGTGGGGCTGCGGAAATACATGGTGTTCTGGCCCAGGCCGTAGATCACCACCACCGCCAGCACCGCGCCCACCGCGACCAGCGCGGCGGCGAAAGCAAGGCGGCGTTTTTTCTTGGGTGTCATCTAGTGATGGCCGCCGCGATGCAGGATCTGGTCGGCGATGCCGGTGTCATAACGGACGCCTTCGGGCGTCAGGGCGATCTGGTGGGGCCATTCGCACTTGATCAGCCCCTTGCGCGACAGCGCGTTCCACACTTTCTCGTTCTCCAGGCCGGTGGCGTCGCTGCCCCGCACCGTGGCGTCGCCGAGATGGAAATGGTCGCCATGGGCGTGCGGGAACTGGGTGATGGCGGTATCGCCGTCCGGCGTCAGAGCCGAAGCCTCGGGAATCCGCGCGATCGCCTGCAACAGGGTCAGGGTGCGCAGTTGCAGCGGGTTCAGCTTGGAGGGATTGGCTTTCGGCGGCATCACGGACCTGAAAAAGGAAGCGGCCGGACCTTACAGTCCGGCCGCTTGCCTAGCAAAGACCAGTTTGACGCGCGCTAGCGGTGACGTCCGCCACCGCGATGGCCCCAGCCACCACGATGTCCGCCCCAGCCGCCGCGATAGCCGCCGCCGAAGCCGAAGCCCAGCGAAACGCTGGGATAGTAAGGCGCGTAGCCATAGCCGTAGCCATAGGGGCGGTAATAATAAGGCGGCGGAGGCGGGGGCGGGCCATAGGCATAGCCGCCATAGCCATAACCGCCGTAGCCATAACCGCGGTCATAGCCGTCATAGGGGCCGCGATCGTCATAATTGTAGGCGGAGCGGGAAACGCTGTCGGCCTGGTGCATGCAGGCATAATAGGCGGAGGAATAATCCGCCTCGACGTCGCGCGCCGCGCGGCGGGCATTGTCAGCGCCGACGGCGGTACCGGCAAGCAAGCCCGCGCCCGCGCCGATGGCCGCGCCGGTTCCGGCATTGCCGCCGGTGGCGCCTCCGATGATGGCGCCCAGCGCCGCGCCACCCAGGGTGCCGCCGATGGTGCCGCGCACCTGCTCATCGCGCGCCGCGTCGCCCGGCCTGGTGTAGCCGGTGCGCGCCGCCGCATCGCGGCGACAGAAGATGTCGCGGTCGCGCTGCTCGTCGGCCGTGGCCTGCGCCCGCGGATTGGCCTGGCGGGCCGACACCGGCGGCCCACGGTCATCGGCGGCTTCGCGGTCATTGTCGTCATAGCGGTCATTGTCATAGTCCGGGGCGCTGCGCGCGGTATCGGACAGATTGGCGGGCGGCGAAGTCGCCGGCTGCGCCAACGCGGTTCCGCCCAGCAGGGCGACCGTCAGGGCGGCGATAAGAGGTGTGCGGAACATTGGGAACGTCTCCAGGAACTTCGGTTCTTGCTCCTCTGCAAGGTAAGCAGGAGACGACGCGAAACGTTCAATGTCTATTGGAAAATTTGACGGGAACCTTGCCCTCGTTCATCCGGCGTTCAGGCTGGATTTGAAACGCTGCGGGTTACGCTGGCGTCAGGCAGCGGCCGCCTGCGCCGCTTTTCCGCGCCGGCGCAGCATGGCCGCTTCTTCATCGCTGAACAGGATGGCGGTGAGATCGGCGCACAGTTCGAACTGCGCATTGGCGACTTCGGCGCGGGCAGGATCGCGCAGCGCCCTGACCACATCTTCGTTGTAGCGCTTCAGCGCGGTGCAAAGGTCTTCATAGGTGGCTTTCTGCTTGGCCGCGAAAGACGCGGCGGCGGCGAAGTCGCGGCAGCCCGCCACCAGCCGCGCATAGCGCTTGGCCATCTCATGCCTTTCCGCGCCCGGATGCCGGCTGAAATCCCCGCCGGTGCCCTTGGCCATCGGCTGCGCGGCGTTGAACTCCTTGGGCGCGCGGTCCATGAATCCTTCCATCACCTTGCCGATCATCACCCGTTCGCCCAGCAGGCGCTTGCCCCATTCGCCTTCGCGCTTGAGCTCGATTTCCTTGACGATGTGGCTGGAGAGATCGGCGAAGGTCCTGACCTCTTCCATCAGCAGTTCGGCGTCGAACAAGGGATGGCGCGTTGCCTGGATGGAATTCTTCAGCGTGTCCATGCGGTCGAACAGGATTTCGCCCACCAGACCCATATCGGTCTTGGCGATCAGGGTCTCGTCATTCTTGCGCGAGATCATCATCGGCAGGCGCAGCGCTTCCCACGGCCGGCTGAGGCGGTTCATCGCGATCACCGCGACATAGGGCGCCACATCCGGCTGGGTTTCGATCAGTGCGTCGTAAACGCTGCGCACATCCCAGAGCAGGGTTTCGCTGAAAACGGGCACCGGCTTGGGCAGCAGGGCCGCGAGTTTCTCGATGATCTCGCCTGCCGCCAGCAGCAGGGCCATCTCATCGGCATCCTCCACCGCCATGGAGCCGCCCAGCGTCTTCTGCAGGACCTTGCGGGTGTTCGGGTCTTTCAGCGCCGCCGCCATTGCGGCGGAGGCCAGCGGCCAGAACTGCGCGGCGCGCGTCATGGCTTCGTCATTCTTGTGCGCCAGCACCAGCGCCTTGATGTCCTTGACATATGCGTTCGCCTCGCCGGGGATCAGGCTTTGCGAGACCCAGTTCCACACCGGCACCAGGCTGCCGCGCGCGATGCAGCCCTTTTGCTTGGCCCGGCGCGGCGCGCAGCTCAGCAGATCCTGAAAGGGCTGACAGAAGAGCCGCAGCGGCGTCAGGGTGCGGTCAAAATGCTCGCGGCGCAGGATGGGCCGAAGGCCGCTGAGAATATCTTCGTGCGGCAGACCTCGGCCGTCCATCAGCCGGTCCACTTCCACCGCCATGGCAAGACGCGCCGCGACCTGTCCCGGCAGGCCGCCGAGAAACGCCTTGAGCAATCCTGTTCTGTCCACAACGGGCATAGACACTCCTGCCTTCCGGATCTCTGCCCGGATGGGTGTCTACATTTAGAAGTATTATCGTTAACGCTCTGTTTCTTTTAGACAATCGCGGGCAATTCCAGACGCGCCATCACCCCGCCCAGCGGACTGGCATCCAGAAGGAAAAAACCCCCGTAAAGCTTGGAAATATCCCGGACGATGGCCAGCCCCAGACCGGAGCCAGGCACGCTTTCGTCCAGCCTTTCGCCCCGCTCGCCCACCTGGGCCCGCTGCTCCGCCGACAGGCCCGGCCCGTCATCCTCGACCGTCAGGACCAGCCGCCCGCCCGCCATCTCACAGCGCACCCGCACCCGGCTTCGCGCCCATTTGCAGCCATTGTCGATCAGGTTGCCCAGTATCTCTTCCAGGTCCTGGCGCTCGCCGCGAAAGAAAATCTCTTCCGAACATTCGGCATCGATGACGATGCCGCGCGCGGCGTGGATACGCCCGATCACCCGCGCCAGATCGTCCATCACCGCGGAGACCTGGGTGCGGTTGCCCAGCACGTCCAGCGAACCGGCAGCGCGGGCGCGGCTGAGATAATGGTCCACCTGCCGGCGCATGGAAAAGACCTGGCGCTGGACGCTGTCTGCCAGCGGCCCTGGCTGGGCATCGGCTTCCGCCGCCAGCACCGACAGCGGCGTCTTGAGAAAGTGCGCCAGGTTGGAAACATGGGTGCGGGCGCGGCCCACCACTTCCTCGCTGTGCTGGATCAGCGAATTGAGCTCGGTGGCCAGCGGCGCGATCTCGGTGGGAAAATGCCCGTCCAGCCGCCGCGCCTTGCCATCACGGATTCGCGCCAGGGCTTCGCTGACACGCCTGAGCGGCAACAGGCCGATCTTGACCTGAACCAGGATGGCGCCGATCAGCCCCAGGCCCAGCACGACAAAGGACCAGATCAGGGTAGTGTTGAATTCCGCAGTCTGGCGCTCCACCGCCGCCAGGTCGCCCGCCACCAGGAAGGTATAATCGCCGCTGCCCTGGCCCGGCGTCAGGTCCACCCGGCGCGACACCACCCGCAGATGCTGGCCGCCCGGTCCATCCGCCTCGCCCCAGGTCATCTCGCCCTGACGCGTCTGATTGACCGGCACGATCTCGCGGTCGAACAGCGAGCGCGAAATCTGTCCGCCGGTGGCGCCCGACTTGATCTGGTAATAGAGGCCCGAATAGACGCGGTCGAAATTGTGATTGAGAAAGCGGCCCTGCAGCATCACGCCGCCACCGGGGTCGGGCTCGGCCGCCGCGATCAACCCGACCATGTCGGTGACGAGAGCGGAATCAAACGAGTTCTGCGCCGCCAGCCGGAAGGCGTTGGACAGCACGGCGCCGCCCACCGCCAGTCCCAGCATGGTCCATATCGCCGCCGCCGCGATCAGGCGCGACGATAGGGACTCAAGCCTCAGCCGGCTTGCCGCCCAGTTTCGGATCTTCGAGAGAATAGCCAAGCCCGCGCACCGTCTGGATAAGGCCTGCGTCGGTCTTCTTGCGCAGGCGGCCGATGAAAACCTCGATCGTATTGGAGTCGCGGTCGAAATCCTGGTCGTAGAGGTGTTCGACCAGTTCGGTGCGCGACACCACCTTGCCGCGATGATGCGCGAGATAGGCCAGGAGCCGGTATTCCTGGCTGGTCAGCTTGACGGGATTGCCATCATAGGTGACGCGGCTGGCGCGCGGATCGATATGCAGCTTGCCGATCTCGATTTCGGCGGTGGCGATGCCGACCGCGCGGCGCAGCAGGGCGCGCAGACGCGCCAGCAATTCTTCCGTATAGAACGGCTTGGCGAGATAATCGTCGGCGCCGGCGTCGAAGCCCGCCACCTTGTCGCTCCAGCGGTCGCGGGCGGTGAGAATCAGCACCGGCATGGTCTTGCCGGACTTGCGCCATTTCTCGAGCACGGTGACGCCGTCCATCTTGGGCAGGCCCAGGTCCAGGATCACCGCGTCATAGGGTTCGGTGTCGCCCAGGAAATGGCCTTCCTCGCCATCGGCGGCCATGTCGACGACATAGCCGGCATCGGCCAGCGCCTTCTTGAGAAGGCGCTGCAGATCCTTGTCATCCTCGACCAGCAGAATGCGCATGAAATCCTCTAACGCTCGCGCCGCCAGCGGCCGCGCCGTTCCCCATAGGGGGTACCATAACGCGGAACGGGTGCGAAGTTGGGGGCATACCGTTCGCGCTCGCGCGCGCGTTCGCGGCCATAGCCGCGGTCATAGGGGTCGGCGGTATAGGGCGGATAGCGGTCGACGAACGGGCGGGGCCCTTCGCTGCGGCGCTCGCGGTAATCCCTGCCGTCATCGAAACTGTCGCGCCCCGGCGAAGAGCGCAGCACCCGGCCGCTGCGCGCATCGGCGTCGAACCAGATAATGCGCCCGTCGGGCGTCATCCATTTCAGGTGATAGTGCGGATTGCCGTTCGGCCCATAGGTGGGGCCTTCGGCATCGTAGAATTCGCCGGGATGGGAACGGCGGATGCCGGGCAGCAGCCGGTCGAGCGGCTGCACGCCATCGTGTGCATCACCCCTGCGGTCATAGCGCGGCTGGGCCTGGGCAACGCTGACGGGTGTCAGGGCCAGAAAGCCGGAAGCAGTCAGGAATATGCTGAAGAAAATACGAGCAAACATGGGCTTTTTCTAAGGCAAAAGACATGAACCACGCATGAACACCCTGTCCAGACCCGGTTCAGTTTCGTCTCCCTATCGTGGGGTTCATGGACGGATCACTACCGCCCAACGGATGAAAAGGAGACAGTCATGTTTAACACCAAAACGCTTCTTGCGGCAGCTTCTCTGGCGATCCTGACGGCCGCCGGCCTCGGCTCGGCCTCGGCCCAGGGTTGGGACCATCGCGGCGATCATCGCGGCGACCGTTTCGACCGCCATCATGGCCGTTATGACCAGCGCCACGCCTATGTGGACCGCTTCCGCATTCACCAGCAGCTGCGCCATCACCGCTTCGCGCGGGTGAGCGAGCCCTTCTTCTTCCATGGCCGCTATGTGGTGCGCACCCATGACCGGTTCGGCCGGGTGGCGCTGGTGCAGGTCGATCCCTGGACCGGCAGGTTCATCCGCCGGCTGTAAGCAACAGTCTTGAGGAGCAAGGTCCGTGGTATGCCCCTCCCCATAGGACCCCAGGCCGTCAAGTGGAGCCCGCGTCGCAAGACGCGGGCTCCTTGTTTTCAAGGGGCGCTGACGTCGTTGCCGGCATGGGTGATCACCGCCGGGGTGAATTTCCAGCCGCGCAGGATCTTCACCACCGCTTCCAGCGCATCTTTCACCGTGCCGCGCTTGATCGCCTCCAGCATGTCCTCGCTGTTCATCGAGACCGTGGCCGCCTGATAGCCGCGCGGCCCCGGCAGCGAGATGAAGATGGGAATGGAATTCATCACCCCCGTGACCACGAAATCCTGGAACCAGCGCTGGCGGACGATCCGATTCGGATTGCCCACCAGCATCAGCCCGATGCCGGTCGACAGGTCGAAATCCTGGGATATGCCTTCGGTCTCGAGATAGGGCATGACGCCGGACTTGTCGGGCCGCCAGTCCTCGCCGAAAATCTCCACCGTGCGCCAGGCGCAGAAATACTCCCGGCAGATGGGCGGGCGCGTTTCATAGATGCCGCAGCCCGCGGCTGTGCAATGGCGGCAGGTGGCCCCTGACTGTTTCTGGATTTCGGGCTTGTTGATGGTCGGCCAGGTGCAGCAGACGGTGCATGCGCCGCAGTCGCGTCCCGGTATCAGGGTCATGCCTTCCCACATGGACGCAAGATGACAGCTTAAGCCAGGGCTCGCCAGCGCAAGGCTTTCTGCGGACCTTGAAACTGCCGCAAATATCGGTCAGCTATCGCCCCGATGTCCGACTGGCAAAACCGCCTGAACAGCGAAGAGCTGCGCAAGGCCGCGAAGGTGGCGGACCGTTACGCGCCGGGCTTTGCCGTGGCCATGGCGGTGATCGCGGTGCCGCTGGCGCTGCTCTATCTGGTGCCGGTGGTGCTGGGCCTGTTCGCCCCCCCGCTCGATCCCAAGGTCGATCTCTATGCGGTCAACCGTCCGCTGGCCTTCACCTTCCTGGACGCAAGCGGCCGGGAAGCCGGCCATCGCGGCGCCATCGTCGGCGCGCGGCTGAAGCTGGACGAGATGCCCGCCTACCTGCCCGCCGCCTTCATCGCCATGGAGGACCGGCGCTTCTATTCCCACAACGGCATCGATCCGCGCGGCTTGCTGCGGGCGGTGATCCTGGATGTGCGGGCCCGCTCGGTCGTGGCTGGCGGCTCCACCATCAGCCAGCAGACCGCCAAGATCGTCTATACCCAGCAGCAGCGCACCTTCTCGCGCAAGCTCACCGAACTGGTGAATGCGGCGGGGTTGGAAAAATCGCTGAGCAAGGACCAGATCCTGCAGCTCTATCTCAACCGCATCTATCTGGGCAGCGGCGCCTATGGCGTGGATGGCGCGAGCCGCGTCTATTTCGGTACCAGCGCGAAGAACCTCAACCTGGCGCAGGCCGCGATGCTGGCGACGCTGACGCGGGCGCCGTCGGTCTTCTCGCCGCGCCGCGACCTGCTCCGCGCCCAGCAACGCGCCAGCCTGGTGCTGGATTCCATGGTGGACAATGGCGCCATCACCGAAGAGGCGGCGGCGCAAGCCCGCGCCCATCCCGCCGTGATCGTGGACCGCACCAGCGCCAATGCCCGCAATTATTTTCTGGATACTGCCGCCGACGAGGCGATGAAACTGGCCACCATCAACGGCGTTCCGCCCAGCTCCGACATGGTGGTGTACACCACCCTGGAGCCGAACGTGCAGGAAGCCGCGCGCCTGGCCGCGCTGCGCACCATCAACAAGTACGGCAAGCGCACCCGCACGCATGAAGCGGCGGTGACGGTGATGAAACCCGATGGCGCCGTCAGCGCCCTGCTGGGCGGGGTGGATTACCGCGAGTCGGTGTTCAACCGCGCCACCCAGGCGCACCGCCAGCCCGGTTCCGCCTTCAAGCCCTTCGTCTTCCTGGCGGCGCTGGAAGCCGGCAACACGCCCTGGGACACGCGCGATGACGTGCCGGTGGACATCGCCGGCTATACCCCGACCAATTTCGGCGGCAAGCAATATGGCACCGTCACCCTGGCCGACGCCCTGGCCCACAGCATCAACACCGTCACCGTCAACCTGGCGCAGGAAGTCGGCATCCGCAACGTGATCGCGGCTGCCCGGCGCGTCGGCATCACCTCGCCGCTGCAGGCCAATGCGAGTCTGGCGCTGGGCACCGCCGAAGTCACGCCGCTGGAATTGACCGCCGCCTATGCCGCCTTCGCCAATGGCGGCTTCCGTGTCTCGCCTTACCTGGTGACGCGCGTGGATGTGATGGGCAAGCCGGTCTACACCCGCGTTCCCCCGCAGCCCCAGCGCGTGATCGACGAGGCCGTCAACCGCGACATGCTCGCCATGATGTACGGCGTGGTGATCGGCGGCACCGGCGGCTATGCCTCGCTGCATGGCCGCGAGGCCGCCGGCAAGACCGGCACCACCCAGGATTCCAAGGACGCCTGGTTTGTCGGCTTCACCACCGATTATGTCGCCGCCGCCTGGGTCGGAAATGACGACTCGACCCCCACGCGCGGCGTCACGGGCGGCACCCTGCCCTCCTATATCTGGCGCGACACCATCCTGGCGGCCGAGAAGGGCCTTCCCTTCAAGCCGCTGGACAAGTCGGCCAAGCCGCCGGAGGAAGAATTGCTGATGGCCTCGGGCGCGACATGGGACGGCGGCGTCGACGACGAGGCCCTGGCGCGCACGCCCGATGTGCCGGAAGACGAGCCGGATCAGCCCCGCCAGCAGCCCCGCCGCCGCGGCGGCTTGCTGGGATGGCTGTTTGGCGACGATGAACCGCCGCCCGCGCCTCCGCCGCCCCGCTAGAAGCGTGCTATAAAGCCGCCATGCTTCGCCGCATCTTTATCACTCTCGCGTTTCTGGCCGCCGCGCTCCAACCCGCATCGGCTGCCACCACCATCCGCTTTGTCACCGACTGGAAGGCGCAGGCCGAACATGGCGGCTTCTATCAGGCGGTGGCCGACGGGCTCTATGCCCAGCGCGGGCTGAACGTGAAGATCATCCAGGGCGGCCCGGATGTGAACGTGCCGCAGTTGCTCGCCGGTGGCGCCGCCGATTTCGGCATGGGCTCCAACAGCTTCATCCCGCTCAACATGGTCAAGGCCGGCGTGCCGGTGCGGGCGGTGATGGCGATCTTCCAGAAGGATCCGCAGGTGCTGATCAGCCATCCGCGCCGTGACCTCAATTCCATTGCCGAGATGCGCGGCAAGCCGGTGCTGATTTCCGCCGCCACCATGAGCGCCTTCTGGCCCTGGCTGCGCACCAAGTTCGGTTTCAGCGACCGGCAGATCCGCAAATACACCCACAATCTGGCGCCCTTCATCCAGGACCCCAACGCGATCCAGGAGGGCTATCTCACCAGCGAGCCCTACACGATCGAGAAGCAGGCCGGCTTCAGGCCCAAGGTCTTCCTCTTGGCCGATTACGGCTATCCCGGTTACGCCAACATGGTGCTGGTGCCGCAGAAGCGCATCGATACCGACCGGGCGACGGTACAGGGCTTCGTCGACGCCACGCGGCTGGGCTGG
>CANKIV010000036.1 GCA_947482125.1 Alphaproteobacteria bacterium | reverse complement strand
TGGCCGAAAGCCTGGGCGTAAAAGCCATCACCGTGCATGGCCGCACCCGCCAGCAATTCTATGGCGGCCGCGCCGACTGGCGCGCGGTGGCGGAAGTGAAAAAAGCCACGCGCCTGCCCGTCATCGTCAACGGCGATATCACGGATGCAGCAACGGCCCGCGCCGCGCTGGCGCAGTCCGGCGCCGACGCGGTGATGATCGGGCGCGGCGCCTATGGCCGACCCTGGATCGCATCGGCGCTGAACCAGGCGCTGGAGAACGGCTCTGAAATGTCAGAGCCGGATACTGCCTGCCGTTTGGGCATTGCCCTTGCCCATTTCACGGACACGTTGCGCTTCTATGGCGACACGCTGGGGCTGAAGATATTCCGCAAGCATCTGGGCTGGTATGTTGAACAGGCATTAACGCCAGCAGATCCGGCCGTTCGACGCGCGCACAAAGCCCGCTTGTGTCAAATTGACAACGCGCGTGACGTAGAATCTGGTCTGGCCGCACTTTGGTCCAATTCCGCCCTTCCAATTCTCGCATCTGCACATATGTAAGGGGCGCCGGCGGCATTACGCCGGGGGAACATAATTTACCAGCGGATGTCTGGGGCAGCTCTGCCCGTCCGTCTTCTTGAATATGCAGCCATTGGGGAATTGTATGCCGCGTCTTTTCCTGTTCGCCCTGGCCTCGTCTCTTGCGCTGGCCGGTTGCGGCCAGCCTCCGCAGCACCAGATGCCGCCGGCCTCGGTGGGCGTGGTGACGATCAAGGAAACGCCGGTCTCGCTGACCACCGAACTGCCCGGCCGCACCAGCCCCTATGCGGTTTCGGAAATCCGTCCCCAGATCACCGGCATCGTCAAGGCACGGCTGTTCGTGGAAGGCTCCACCGTCAAGGCCGGCCAGGCGCTCTACCAGATCGATCCCGCACCCTATCAGGCCGCCTATGCCGCCGCAGCCGCGACCCTGGCCGCCGCCAAGACGCGCGCCGACCGCTATGCGACCTTGCTGGCCGAGAACGCCATCGCGCCCCAGACCAATGACGATGCCAAGGCGACCTATCTGCAGGCCCGGGCCCAGGCCGATGCCGCGCGCATCAACCTGAACTACACCCGCATCACCTCGCCCATCAGCGGGCGCATCGGCGCGTCCACAGTGACGGTGGGCGCGCTGGTGACGGCGCAGCAGGCGACTGCCCTGACCACCGTCTCGACCCTCGATCCCATCTATGTCGATGTCGACCAGTCCAGCACCGAACTGGTGGCGCTGAAGCGCGCCACCCAGGCCGGCAGCGTCAATGAAGGCGGCGCCGTGACCGCGCGCGTCACCCTGAAGCTGGAGGACGGCAGCGACTATGCCCATGAGGGCAAGCTGCAATTCACCGACGTGACGGTGGACCCCTCCACCGGCGCGGTGCGCCTGCGCGCCATCTTCCCCAATCCCGAAGGCCTGCTGCTGCCCGGCCTCTATGTCCGCGCCACAGTCACGCAAGGGATCGATCCCCGCGGCATCCTGGCGCCGCAGCAGGGTGTCAGCCGCAACGCCAAGGGCGAGCCCACCGCGCTGGTGGTGGACGCCAAGAATTTCGCGCGCATGCGCGTCCTGAAGACCGGCCGCGCCATCGGCGGCGACTGGCAGGTGCTCGACGGGCTCAAGCCCGGCGACCGCATGATCGTGGAAGGCCTCCAGCGCGTGCAGCCTGACATGCCGGTCGCGCCGCGGCCGGCGGGCACGGCTCCCGCGAGCGCCCCCGCCAACCCGGCGGCCCACTAGATGTCGCTCTCGCGCTTCTTCATCGATCGCCCGGTCTTCGCCTGGGTCATCGCCATCGTCACCATGCTGGCGGGCGGCATCGCCGCCACCAGCCTGCCGATCGAGCAATACCCGACCATCGCCCCGCCGGCTGTGGTGATCAATGCCTTCTATCCGGGCGCCGATGCCCAGACGGTGCAGAATTCCGTCACCCAGGTGATCGAGCAGCAGCTCACCGGGTTGGACAATCTGCTCTATTTCTCGTCCGCCTCGAATGCCAATGGCAGCGTCGGCATCACTGTCACCTTCGCGCCGGGCACCGATCCCGACATCGCCCAGGTCCAGGTGCAGAACAAGGTGCAGGCCGCTGTCCCCAAGCTGCCGTCCCAGGTGCAGCAGCTGGGCGTCACCGTGGTCAAGAACCAGCCCAGCTTCATCATTGTTATCGGCGTCTATGACGATACCGGCCGCTACAACAATGTCGACGTGTCCGACTTCATCACCAGCCGCATGGCCGACCAGATCAGCCGCGTGCCCGGCGTGGGCAACACCCAGGTGTTCGGCGCGCAATATGCCATGCGCATCTGGCTGGACCCGTTCAAGCTGAAGAATTTCAGCCTGATGCCGTCGGATGTCAGCGCCGCCATCCAGTCCCAGAACGTGCAGGTTTCCGCCGGCCAGATCGGGCAGCAGCCCGCCGTGAAAGGCCAGCAGCTCAACGCCACCGTCACCGCCCAGTCGCGCCTGCAGACCGCCGACCAGTTCCGCGAAATCGTGCTGAAGACCTCGCCCGGCGGCGCCGTGGTGCGCCTGCGCGATGTCGCCCGCGTCGAGCTGGGCGCGGAATCCTATGAAATCACCAGCCTGTTCAACGGCTATCCCGCCGCCGGTGTCGCCGTCATGCTGGCGCCGGGCGCCAATGCGCTGAAGACCGTGGCGATGGTCAAGGAACGCGCCGAGGAACTGCGCGCCACCCTGCCGCCGGGCATGAAGATGGTCTATCCGGTGGACAACACCACCTTCATCCGCCTTTCCATCCATGACGTGATCGTCACCCTGATCGAAGCCATCGCCCTGGTGGTGCTGGTGATGTACGTCTTCCTGCAGAACTGGCGCGCCACGCTTATCCCGGCCATTGCCGTCCCCGTGGTGCTGCTGGGGACTTTCGGCATCCTGGCCATGTTCGGCTACACCATCAACACGCTGACCCTGTTCGCGCTGGTGCTGGTGATCGGCCTTCTGGTCGACGACGCCATCGTGGTGGTCGAGAATGTCGAACGCATCATGCATGAGGAGCGGCTCAGCCCTTACGACGCCACACTCAAATCCATGCAGGAAATCACCGGCGCGCTGATCGGCATCGGCCTGGTGCTGACGGCGGTGTTCCTGCCGATGGCCTTCTTCGGTGGCTCGACCGGCATCATCTACCGCCAATTCTCCGTCACCATCGTCGCGGCCATGACGCTGTCGATCCTGGTGGCCCTGATCCTGACGCCATCGCTGTGCGCCACCCTGCTCAAGCCGCTGGGAGCCGAGCACAAGCCGCAGATGCGCTTCTTCCTGTGGTTCAACCGCAATTTCGAGGCCTTCCGCGCCTGGTATTATAAGCGCACGGCCTGGTTCCTGCACAATCCCTGGAAGGTGATGATCGCCTTCGCGGGCATCGTCGTGCTGATGACGGTTCTGTTCCTGCGCCTGCCCACCGGCTTCCTGCCGGACGAGGATCAGGGCTTCGTCATCACCCAGATCACCTTGCCCACCGGCGCGGTGCAGGAACGCACCATGGCGGTGGCCAAGCAGGTCTCCAAATTCTACCTGGAGGACGAAAAGGCCAATGTGGACTTCACCTTTGTCATCGCGGGATTCAGCTTTTCCGGCTCCGGCCAGAATGCCGGCCTTGCCTTCACCCGGCTGAAGGACTGGGACCAGCGCGAGGGCAAGCAGAACACCGCCCAGGCGGTGGCGCAGCGCGCCTTCATGAAATTCATGCAGCTGCCCGACGCACAGGTCTTCGCGCTGGTGCCCCCCAGCGTGCAGGAGCTGGGCCAGTCGTCAGGCTTCGACATCCAGATGCAGGACCGCGGCAATATCGGCCACGCGGCGCTGATGCAGTACCGCAACCAGGTGCTGGGCATGGCGATGCAGAACCGCAAGCTGCAGGGCGTGCGCCCCAACAGCCTGGACGACACGCCGCAGCTTCACATCAATATCGACCAGGCCAAGGCCAACACGCAGGGCGTGCTGCTGTCCAACGTCAATTCCACCCTCAGCACCGCATGGGGCAGTTCCTATATCAACGACTTCCTCGACCGCGGCCGCGTCAAGCGCGTCTATATGCAGGGTGATGCGCCCTACCGCATGAAGCCGGAAGACCTGAACCGCTGGTATGTGCGCAACAGCGCCGGCGATATGACGTCCTTCGCCTCCTTCGCCACCGCGAACTGGACGCAAGGCCCCGCGACACTGACCCGCTATAACGGCTTTCCCTCCATCGAGCTTATGGGCCTGGGCGCGCCGGGCGTGTCCTCCGGCACGGCGCTGAAGGAGATGGACGCCATCTTCAAGCAGTTGCCCAAGGATATCGGTTATGAACTGACGGGCCTGTCCTATCAGGAGCAGGCCAGCGGGGCGCAGGCGCCGGCGCTGTATGCGCTGTCGATCCTGGTGATCTATCTCTGCCTGGCCGCCCTGTATGAAAGCTGGGCGATCCCGCTGTCGGTGATGCTGGTGATCCCGCTGGGCGTGGTGGGTGCGCTGCTGGCGGCCTGGAGCCGCGGACTGTTCAACGACATCTATTTCCAGGTCGGGCTGCTCACCACCATCGGGCTTTCCGCCAAGAACGCGATCCTGATCGTGGAGTTCGCGGTCGATGCGGAGAAGAAAGGCGCCAGCGCCTTCGATGCCGCCATGGAAGCGGCGCGGCTGCGGCTGCGTCCCATCCTGATGACCTCCATCGCCTTCATCGCCGGCGTCATGCCGCTGGCGCTGGCGACCGGCGCGGGCGCGGGTTCCCAGAACGACATCGGCACCGGCGTGATCGGCGGCATGATCACCGCCACGGTGCTGGCGATCTTCTTCGTGCCCGTGTTCTTCCAGCTGGTGAATACGCGTTTACAGCACCACAAATAGCCCCTCCGGCCTTCGCTGCCCCCCACGACCAGCTACGGCCACCTCCCCATGCCGATGCGCTTGCGCGCATGCGGGGGAGATAGGCAATACTGCGGCCCGGGAAACGACAGGGGCTGGAGATGAAGAGCTGGATAATTGCGCTGCTGGCCGTGCTGGCGACTTCGACCGCGCAGGCGCAGGAATCAGGCAGCCGCGATCACACCGTCACCGTGACCTCGACGGTACCCGCCATCGCGGGACAGAAATCCACACTGTATCTGCGCGAACGGGCGCTCCCGCGGGTCCTGCGCCAAGGCGCGGGCGACAAGGTGGTCTTGTTCGTGCACGGCGCCGGCACGCCCGCCGAAGTCAGTTTCGACGTACCTTATCAGGATTACAGCTGGATGGCGTACCTGGCCAAGGCGGGTTACGACACCTTCAGCGTGGACATGACCGGCTATGGCCGCTCCGCCCGCCCGCCGCAGATGAACGACAAGTGCAACCTGGCGCCCGACCTGCAGAAGCTTGTCGGGGTCAATTGCCCGCAATCCTATCCCGGCGCCCTGACCAATATCGGCTCTGACTGGAACGATATCTCGGCGGCGGTGGCTTACATCAAAAAGCTGCGCAAGGTGGACAAGGTCAACCTGGTCGCCTGGTCGCAGGGCGGACCGCGCGCCGGCGGCTGGACCGCGCTGCATCCGGATCAGGTGAACAAGCTGATCCTGCTGGCGCCCGCCTACAACCGCGCCACAAAGGCGGAAAGCCCGCCGCTGCCGGTGCCGGGCCCGGTGTTCAACATCCAGACCTTTGAGATTTTCACGCAGAACTGGGCGCGCCAGGCGCCCTGCGAAAAACAGATCGATCCGGCGGCGGCCGCGTCGGTGTGGTCGCAGATGCTCAAATCCGATCCGGTGGGGGCCGGCTGGACACCGCCGGTGCGGCGCGCGCCCATCGCCACCACCTTCGGCTGGAGCACGGAGCGGGTGAAGTCGATGTCCACGCCCACCCTGATGGTGGCCGGCACGCATGACGCCCAGGTCAATCCCGAACGGGTGCGCGAGCTTTACGCCGATATCGGCGCGCCGCAGAAAGTGTTCGTCGAGCTGGGCTGCTCCTCCCACAATGCGATGTGGGAAACGGGCCACCTCGCGCTGTTCGCGGCTTCGCTGGAATGGCTGGAAAAGGGCACCGTCAATGGCCAGTCCAATGCCATGCTGAAGCTTCCGCAGTAGCGTTAAGGCTTGCGGGGCGGTAAAAGCCGCCCATGACGCAGGATTTTGGGCGCCACCGCTTTTCCGTCGCACCGATGATGGACTGGACCGACAGTCCCTGCCGGGTGCTGCATCGCTGCCTGACGAAAAACGCGCTGCTCTATACCGAAATGGTGACGGCGGAGGCGGTGCTGCATGGTGATCGCGCGCGGCTGCTGGGCTTTGATGCATCGGAGCATCCTCTGGCGCTGCAGCTTGGCGGTTCCGACCCCGCAAAGCTCGCCCAGGCCGCCAAGATCGCCGCTGATTTCGGCTATGACGAGGTCAATCTCAATGTCGGCTGTCCCTCCGACCGGGTGCAGTCGGGAAAGTTCGGCGCCTGCCTGATGCGCGAGCCGCTGCTGGTGGCGGACTGCGTGGCCGCCATGCGCGCCGCCGTGCTGATCCCGGTCACTGTCAAGTGCCGTATCGGGGTGGACGACCAGGACCCCGAACACAGCCTGCGCGAGCTGATCGATGACTGCGCCCGGGCGGGCGTGACGGTGTTCGCGGTGCATGCCCGCAAGGCCTGGCTGGAGGGCCTTTCGCCGAAGGAAAACCGCGACGTGCCGCCGCTGGATTACGATCTTGTCTACCGGGTCAAGCGCGAACGGCCCGAGCTCATCATCCTGGTCAATGGCGGCATCGAGACGCTGGAGCAGGCGGACGAGCATTTGAAGCATGTGGACGGGGTGATGCTGGGCCGCGCCGCCTATCACAATCCAGGCCTGCTGGCTGGGGTGGACGCGCGCTACTTCGGCGGACCTGCGCGCGACCTGGATGCGGCGGTGGATGCCTATTGCGACTATGTCGAGCGCCAGCTCCAGCACGGGGCACGGTTGCATGGACTGATCAAGCCGATGCTGGGGCTTTATGGCGGCCAGCCCGGGGCGCGGCAGTTCCGCCGGCATTTGAGCGAGAATGCGGTGCTGGACGGCGCCGGCATCGCGGTGTTGCGCGAAGCGCTCGCCTTTGTGCGGCAGCGCCGCGCCGCTTAAGTGGCGTTCCTGAAGAATCCGTGGCTGGCGCCCCAGCGCAGCAGCATGTCCGGCCAGGCCGCGGTCGGCCGGCCCACCGTGCGCGCCAGGCCGAAGCCGTGGCCGCCCGCTTCGAACAGGTGAATCTCGGACGGCACCCGCGAGACCTGCAGCGCGGTGTAATAGGCCAGCGCATTGGGCAAGGGCAGCACCACCGTGTCGTCGGCGGCAACCGCGATGAAGGTGGGCGGCGTGTCGGCCAGCACGCGCGTTTGCAGGGAATAGAAGTCCACCAGCTCTTTCGACGGATTGGGGCCCAGCAGATTGTTGCGCGATCCCACATGCGCGCCTTCGCCCAGGGTGATCACCGGATACATCGGCACCGAGAAGGACGGCCGCGCATCCACTTGGTCGAACGCATCCACCGCCTTGTAGACATTGTCGTCGAAACAGGTGGCGATGGAGGCGGCCAGGTGCCCGCCCGCCGAAAAACCCATGAAGCCGATATGCGCCTCGTCCAGCCCGTATCTGGCGGCATTGCCGCGCACCAGCCGCATGGCGCGCTGGGCGTCCTGCAGCGGCACATGCTGGCGGTTGGCCCAGCCTTCGCCCGGCAGGCGATAACGCAGCACAAAACAGGTAATGCCGGCGCCATTGAAGCGGCGGGCCACATCCATGCCTTCGAAATCCAGCATCTCGCGCGAATAGCCGCCGCCCGGCGCGATGATCATGGCCGAACCGTCGGGCTTGTCGGGGCGGAACACATTCATCACCGGCAGGCCGATGCGGTCGATGGCGCGGTCGGTGGGCGTGAGGAAGGGCGGCTCGTGATTGTGGACCCGGATGGGCGGCAGGCTGAGGCCCTCGCCGCCCGGCGGCAGTCCGGGCCAGAGCAGGATGTTCTCTTTGGGGTCGCCGGGCAGTACGCCATCGCCCACCACCAGCGTGTCGGCCAGCGCCGGTCTTGCAACAGCGGCGGCGAGGCCAAGCCCAATGGCGGTGCGGCGGTCCATCCCCGATCTCCTTTTTGTTGGGGTGAGGATCACACCCTTTTTCTTTTGCGGGCAAGGCGTAATGTGCGCGCCATGATCAAGCGCACACTCCTCCTGTTGGTTCTTCTGGCCTCCCCGGCGACAGCGCAGGAGGCGCCGGTCTATGGCGCGCGGCTGGAAGGCTTCGACTATCCCCATCCCGTGCAGCTGTTCCGTTTCACCAGCCAGAATGCGCCCATGGAAATGGCCTATATGGATGTGAAACCGGCCAAGCCCAATGGCCGGACCGTGGTGCTGCTGCATGGCAAGAATTTCTGCGCCGCGACATGGGAAGGCACGATTCAAAGCCTGACAGGCGCGGGATACCGGGTGATCGCACCCGACCAGATCGGCTTCTGCAAATCCACCAAGCCGCAGCACTATCAGTATTCCTTCGAGCAACTGGCGGGGAATACCAGGGCACTGCTCGACTCGCTGGGCATCGCCAAAGTCACCATCATGGGCCATTCCATGGGCGGCATGCTGGCGACGCGCTTCGCCCTCACCTTCCCGCAGATGACCGAGCAGCTTGTGTCGGTCAATCCGCTGGGGCTGGAGGATGGCCGCACCAAGGGCGTGCCCTGGACCAGCGTGGACGAAAGCTATCGCGGCGCGCTGAACACCACCGCCGACAGCGCACGCGAATACCAGCGCACCGTCTATTATGCCGGCACCTGGAAGCCCGAATACGAGAAATGGGTGCAGATGCAGGCCGGCATGTTCCGGGGCGCAGGAAAAGAGGTTGTCGCCTGGAACAGCGCCCTCACCTCGGAAATGATTTTCACCCAGCCGGTGATCCATGAGCTGGAGCGGCTGAAGATGCCGGTGCTGTTCCTGATCGGCGACAAGGACACGACGGGCCGCAGCAATCGCGCACCGAAAGACGTGCAGCCGACCCTGGGCAATTTCCCGGCGATGAGCGAAGCGGCCAAAGCGCGCATTCCGACGGCCAGGCTGGTGCGTTTCGCCGACATGGGCCACTCACCCCAGATCCAGGACCCGGCGCGTTTTCATGCGGCGTTGTTGGAAGGCCTTGCTAGGCCTTGAAGCCATGCGTCGCGGCCCAGGCCAGGAACAGGTTGGGCCAGGCGGCGGCGGGCTTGCCGATGGTCCAGTGCAGGCTGAAGCCGTGGCCGCCCTCCTGGAAGATGTGCATCTGTGACGGGATTTTCGCCGCCTGCAGCGCCTCGTAAAAGGCGATGCCATTGGGAAATGGCGGCATGATCTCGTCATCGGCGGGCAGCGCGATGAAGGACGGCACGGTGGCTGGTGTCACATGCCTGTCCAGCGAATAGCGCGCCACTGCTTCGGGTGACGGATTTTCGCCCAGCAGCTTGTCGCGCGATCCCGGATGCGCGCCGTCGCCCATGGTGATGACGGGATACATGTGGGCGGCCACCAGCGGCATGGCGTCCAGGCCATCGGCACTGTCCACCGGCGCATAGGTCCTGTCGGCATGCCGGATGGCCAGCATCGCCGAAAGATGCCCGCCGGCGGAAAAGCCGATTGCCGCCATCCGCGCCGGATCGATGCCATATTTCGCAGGCGCGGCCTTGATCAGCCGCATGGCGCGCTGGGCATCCTGCAGCGGTACCTCGCTGCGGTTGGCCCAACCCTCGCCCGGCAGGCGGTAGCGCAGCACAAAGCAGGTGATGCCGAGGTTCGAGAAATGCTGCGCGATCTCGCGCCCGCCACGGTCGCCGCCTTCGGCCGCATATCCGCCCCCCGGAATGATCAGGAGGCCAAGGCCATTGGGCTGAGCCGGGCGATAGATGAAAAAACCGGGCGTTCCGATCTGGCTGATGGCGCGGACATGAAAGCCGTCTGGCTGCACAGTGTCGGTGACTTTGAGGGTGAGATTGACCCCCTCGCCGCCCGGCGGGGTGCCGGGCCACAGTTTGACGAATTCGGTGGAGTCGCCCGGCAGGTAGCCGTCTGCCGTCATCGCCTGAGATTGGGTTTGTGCCAGCGCGGTGCGGGACAGCAGCGCCGTCATCACACCCAGGCCAATTGCGTGCCGCCGGTCCATGCATCCCCTCCCGTTTATTGCGGGAATGCTGACCCGCGATCAGCGCAAGGTCAAATCTTTTGGTCGTACTCGCCAACTTCCGGGTGATTGGAAAGGCGCGTATCGATGTCCTTGAACATGGCGCGCATGTTGGCTTCCGAGGCCAGGCTTTCCACCACCACCACCAGCGACGGCTTGTTGGAGGAGGCGCGCACAAGGCCCCAGGTGCCGTCTTCCAGGGTGACGCGCACGCCGTTCACCGTCACGACCGACATGATCTTCTGGCCCAGCAACTTCTCGCCCTTTTCGGCGAGGCTCGAATATTCCTTCACCATGGCTTCGACCACGGCATACTTTTTCTCGTCGGGGCAGAAGGGCGCCATGGTGGGCGAACCCCAGCTTTGCGGCAGACCGTCATAGAGCGACGACAGTTTCGCGCCCGCGCCCGCCTTGTCCAGCATCTCCAGCACCTGGATGCCGGCGACGATGCCGTCGTCATAGCCAAGCCCGATGGGCGGATTGAAGAAGAAGTGGCCGGACTTTTCAAAACCCGCCAGCGCCTTCAGTTCCGAGGTACGGCGCTTGATGTAGCTGTGGCCGGTCTTCCAGTAATCGGTCCGGACGCCATTGGCCTTCAGCACCGGATCGGTCAGGTAAAGACCGGTGGATTTCACGTCCACCACGAACTGCGCATTCTTGTGCGTGGCCGAAAGCCCGCGCGCCAGCATCACGCCGATCTTGTCGGCGAAGATTTCGCGGCCCTTGTCATCCACCACGCCGCAGCGATCGCCGTCGCCGTCGAAGCCCAGGCACAGATCGGCGCCCTGTTCCTTCACCGCATGGCCCATGGCATGCAGCATTTCCATGTCTTCGGGATTGGGATTGTATTTGGGGAAGTTGTAGTCCAGCTCGGTATCCATTCCGATCACCTCGGCACCGATCCGGCGCAGGGCTTCGGGGGCGAAGGCGCCCGCCGTGCCATTGCCGCAGGCCGCGATCACCTTGATGGCGCGCGACAGCTTGTGGCCCTTGGTCACCGCCTGCAAATAGGTTTCGCGCATGTCGGGGACAGCAATGTACTTGCCGCCATCGCGCGCCCTGCCCTTGCCGTTGAGCACAATGTCCTTGATGGCATTGATCTCGTCAGGCCCGAAGGTCAGGGGGCGCGCCGCGCCCATCTTCACGCCGGTCCAGCCATTCTCATTGTGGCTGGCGGTGACCATCGCCACCGCCGGACAGTCCAGCTGAAACTGCGCGAAATAGGCGACCGGCGACAGCGCCAGGCCGATGTCATGCACCTCGCAGCCCGCCTGCAGCAGCCCCAGGATCAGCGACTGCTTGATGGACTGGGAATAGGACCGGTAATCATGGCCGGTAACGACTTTGGGCGTGACGCCGATATCGTGCAGGTAAGTACCCAGACCCAGGCCCAGCGCCTGGATTCCCAGCAGATTGATCTCCTTGCCGAACAGCCAGCGCGCGTCGTATTCGCGAAAGCCGTTGGCGGTCACCAGCGGCAGATTCTCGTAATCGGCCGTGTTGGCGACGAGGTCGGAACGGGGCTTGATCATGGGGTCCGCAAGATGAAATGCGGGAGGGTTTTAGCGGGCTCTTTGCGCTACCTCAACCGGCCCCGCCATCTCAACCGGCCCTCAACCCGGCTCGTGCGGCCCCAGCGTGCCGTCCTTGCGCTCAAAGCGCGGATTGGAAATATCGTAGGTGCCGAAGCCGCAATGGGGACAGGCGGAAATCAGATCGCCCCGGGCGAAACGCGTCACCCGATGACACTGTTCGCAGCGGCAATCGGACGATTCGCGCGCTATTTCGCCGACTTTCTCGCTCATCGCAGGCCTCCTGTGTGCCCAGAGCCAACGCGGGGACGCGGGGACGCGTTCCCCGCAATCCTGTTTTTCCTCAGGCCCCCCCCATGATATGGTTCGCGCATGCAGAATGATCTTGCCGCGGCGCTGAAGCTGCCGTCCCTGGAAAAAGGCTGGGTGTGGCTGGTGGGCGCCGGTCCCGGCGATCCTGGGCTGATCACCGCGCTGGGGCTGCAGGCGCTCGCCCAGGCGGATGTCATTCTCTATGACGCGCTGGTCGACGAAGCGCTGCTGACCTTGTCGAAGGCGGAAAAAATCTACGCCGGCAAGCGCGCCGGAGTGCGCTCCTGCAAGCAGGACGAGATTTCCGATCTGCTGGTCAAGCTGGCCAAGGAAGGCCGCCGCGTACTGCGGCTGAAGGGCGGCGATCCCTTCGTGTTCGGACGCGGCGGCGAAGAAGCCCAGGCGCTGGCGCGCGCCGGCGTGCCGTTCCGCATCGTGCCAGGCGTGACCGCGGGAATCGGCGGGCTGGCCTATGCCGGCATTCCCGTCACCCACCGCGACACCAACCATGCCGTCACCTTCATCACCGGCCATGGCATTGACGGCAAGCTGACAAAAATGGACTGGGCTGCGGTATCGCGCGGCGCGCCCACTTTGGTGCTCTACATGGCGCGCAAATTCGCCGGCGAGATTTCTGAAAAATTGCTCGCCGCCGGACGCGGCAAGGATGACGCCGCCGCCATCGTCGCCAACGCGGCGCGGGCCGACCAGCAGGTGATCGTCACCACCCTGGGCGAACTTGGCGCGGCGGCGGAAAATGCCCCGTCGCTGGCGATCATGGTGATCGGCGAGAATGTCCGCCTCGCCGAAGAACTCAGCTGGCTGGCGAAGACCGCGCCCTGAGCCGTTCCGGCAATTGTTCCATCACGGCGCGGCGCTGATCGTCGGTCATGGAAAACCAGTTCCCGATTTCCGCCAGGGTGCGGCCGCAGCCGGAACAAAGCTGGCTGGCAGGATCATAGGTGCAGATTTTTACGCAGGGGCTTTCCATTTCCCGAGGAAAGTACCGCTTTTGATCGAAACGGAACAATGACCTTAACCGGGGTTTAACAGCGCTTCCCTAGGCTCGGGCAGCAGTTTCGGAAAGCCGCCATGGCCAAGGCACAGTTCCACAAGAAACAGCGCGTATACGTCAAGCCGGTCGGCACCTGGGCGCTGATCGAGCACGTCGTGCCGCATTGGGCCAAGGGCATCGATGAGCCGATCCGCGTGCATTACGATGTCGGGCTGGGCCGCGAATTCGCCGCCGACGAACTGCTCAGCGAGGAACCGATCGGCGACAAGATGCCCGCCACCTCCCAAAGCTGGCGCGTGGTGCGGGCCCGCAACAAATGGCAGCCCAATGAGGATTGCGCCCACCATCCCGTGCCGGGCACCTATCCCGTCGTCATCACCGGCGAGGCGGAATGGGGCGGCTGGCGCGTGCCGGGCGCCGAATACGACCTGGACCCCGCCAAGGTCGAGGAACAGGCACGCCTGATCGCCAGTGCGCCGCAGTTTGCCTCCTTTGCCATGTCGCTGGTGGACTGGGCGCGCAAGTCGGGCGAGGACATGCCCAATGCACTGGTCGAACTGGCGCACAAGGCGCAGGACCTGCTGACCGAGGTCAAGCGGCCGGCCTGATTGTGACGGGAGCGGTGCGCGGGCTATAAAGCCCGCCTTCCAACCTGAGTCCCATCATGCGTACCGAAGAACCCCGCACCATTCATCTTGCCGACTATCAGGCGCCCGAATTCCGAATCCATACCGTGCATCTGGATTTCGCGCTGGAGCCAGAGGCCACCCGGGTCGCATCAAGGCTGGAGATCGAGCGCCAGGACGGCAGCGGCCCCCTGATACTGCAGGGCGAAGATCAGAAGCTGGTGTCGGTGACGTTGGATGGCCGCGTGCTGGGCGCGGGCGACTACCTGCTGGACGACAAGAGTCTGACGCTTCCCAAGGTTCCTGCGAAATTCACGCTGGAGATTGTTTCGCAGATCAATCCGAGCGCCAACACCGCGCTGGAAGGCCTGTTCCTCTCCAGCGGCATGTTCTGCACCCAGTGCGAGCCGGAAGGTTTCCGCCGCATCACCTATTTCCTGGACCGGCCCGACAATCTGTCGGTCTTCACCGTGCGCATCGAGGCGGAGAAGGAGCAGTATCCGGTGCTGCTGTCCAACGGCAACCGCCTGGACGGCGGCGACCTTGCGGGCGGCA
>CANKIV010000035.1 GCA_947482125.1 Alphaproteobacteria bacterium | reverse complement strand
ATGGACGTCTTGTACTGAACCGCCTGGCGTCCCGCGCGTTGGGCTAATTCAACCACTTCGGAGCGTTCGCTCATGGCCACTGCCGTCAAATCCCGCCGCCGCAATGTCCGTGCGGTGCAGAAGCAACACGATGATGTGGCCCGGCCCACCCTGGCCGCCACCCTCACCCGCATCGCCCTCAGCCGTCCCGCTCGCGCCGCCTATATCAGCATCGGCACGGTCGGCCTGGCGGCGCTGGCCGTCGCCATTGTCGGCCCCAGGCGGCTGGAACGCGAAGTGCTGAAACCGTTGCGCGGCGCCATCGAACCCCAGGCGGAAAAAATCTGGGCCGATTCGCAAGCCCTGCGCGAACAGATTGCCGGCCTGTTCAAGTCGGCCGGCCCAACCGGGCGTCAAAAACTGGTCCGCAATTTCCAGAGCTGGATCGGGCATTTCCACGCCAGTTGAGCTAAGACTTGCTTCCGCAAGTTTTGGAAGCAGCCATGCCGGACAGTTCTGCTACGCGCGTGCCGTTCGATCCGGCGTTAGCCCGGCGTTCCGTATTCCAGGCTTTGGTCGATGCGCGCCGCGAATGGGGCGGCGACCGGATCGCGCTGGTGGACGGCGATGACCGGGCGCTGAGCTATGACGAACTGATCCGCGCCAGCTTCGCGCTGGGCTCTGCGCTGAAATCCGGCACAAGGCAGGGCGAATGCGTCGGCGTGATGCTGCCGACCGGCGCGGCCGGCACGCTGACCTTCTTCGCCCTGTCGGCGTTCGGTCGCATTCCCACCATGCTGAATTTCACCGCCGGAATGGCGGGCCTGAAAAGCGCATTGCGAACCGCGCAGGTCAAGCGTGTGATCACGGCGCACCGCCTGGTCGAATTGGCCGGACTGGAAGACCTGATCGCCGGGTTGACCGGGATAGAGGTCGTCTATCTGGAAGACGTACGAAAAAACCTGTCCCTGACGAACAAGCTGGCCGCTGTCGCGGGCAAGATGGCGCCCACCCTGATCGCTGCAAAACCCGATCCGAAAAATCCCGCTGTCATCCTCTTCACCTCCGGCACCGAAGGCGAACCCAAGGGCGTGGCGCTCAGCCATGAAAACCTGCTGGCCAATGTGGCGCAGGTGCGGGCGCATGTCGGAATCACGCCGGGGGATGTGATGTTCAATCCCCTGCCCATCTTTCACTGTTTCGGCCTGATGGGTGGCACCATCCTGCCGCTGATCGCGGGCATCAGGGTGATCTGCCACCCTTCGCCCAAGCAGCCCAAGGAGATCGTGCGCCGAATCCGCAAGCATGGCGCGACCATCCTTCTGTCCACCGACACCTTCATCAACCAGTATGCCCGCACCGCCGATGACGGCGAGCTGGTGTCGTTGCGCATGGCGGTGTGCGGGGCCGAGCGGCTGCGCGACGAGACTCGCGCCTTTGTCCGGCGCAAATCCGGCATCACCCTGCTGGAAGGCTATGGCGTCACCGAAACCGCGCCCGTGGTGGCCGTCAACCAGATCGAGACCAACCGTCCCGGCACCGTGGGCCAGTTGCTGCAGGGCATGGAAGCGCGGCTGGAGCCGGTGGAAGGCATCCCCGGCGCAGGCCGTCTGTTCCTGCGTGGCCCCAACATCATGCTGGGCTATCTCAAGCCAGATGCACCGGGCAGGATCGTGCCGCCCGAAAGCGGCTGGCACGACACCGGCGATGTGGTCTCGATAGACGAAGATGGCTTCATCGCCATTCGCGGCCGGCTGAAGCGTTTCGCCAAGATCGGCGGTGAAACCGTGTCGCTGGCGGTGGTGGAAAATATCGCCGCCGCCCTGTGGCCGGACAATGCCCATGCCGCTGTCGCCATACCCGACGGACGCAAGGGCGAACAAATCGTCCTCATAACAGATGCGAAGGATGTCAGGCGCGAAGATCTGATCGGATGGGCCCGCAACCATGGCGTATCGGAATTGTCGGTCCCGCGCCGCGTCCTGGCGATAGAAGACATTCCGCTGCTGGCCACCGGCAAGACCGACTATGTGACGGTGCAGAAGATGGCCGAAGCCGATCTCAAGGGCGATCTGCCAAGCTGATACGGCGACCAGTCTGGAGAAAAACGGTTTTCAGCATGGGCGCGCCAGCGCGTTCAGGTCCTGGACCAGCTGATCTTAGCCGCCCCTGCCTAGCAATATTTCGCGCAAGTGAGGCCCGCCATGGACGGGATTTTCGCCTCATAGGGCTGAAATAGCCGCGGAAATCCCGGATTTTTGGGCCGATATTGACAATCACTCGCAAGTAACAATATATCTTGCGCCTGCAAATTGCTCTCATCTGGATCGCTTGGAATGATCGTCTGCGTCTGCAATAGACTGAACGAACAGCGCGTTGGTGCCGCCATCTGCGGCGGTGCGCAATGCGCCGATGAAGTCTATGCGCGCTGCGGCGTGAGAAAGAATTGCGGACGATGCCAGGAAACAATCGAAGGAATGCTGGAACAAAGCCGCGAAGCGCTGTCGCTGGCGGCGGAGTAGCGCCGGGCCCGGAGCCCCATGCCAGCGTTCAGGGTGATCCTGTCACCATCAAGTTCCTGAACAAGGTCCTGAAGAACGAACTCACCGCCATCAATCAGTATTTCCTGCATTCGCGCATGCTGGCCGACTGGGGCCTCAGCATCCTGGCGAAAAAGGAATACGAAGAATCCATCGACGAGATGAAGCACGCCGACAAGCTGATCAAGCGCGTGCTGTTCCTCGGCGGCCTTCCCAATCTCCAGGACCTCGGCAAGCTGATGATCGGCGAGAATGTCGCCGAAGTCATCAAATGCGACCTGTCGCTGGAAATGATCGGCCTGCCCGACCTCAAGATGGCAATCAGCCATTGCGAGACGGTGAAGGATTACATCAGCCGCGAGCTTTTCACCCACATTCTGGAAAGCGAAGAGGAACATCTCGACTGGCTGCAGACACAGCAGCGCCTGATCGAACAGATGGGCATCGAGAATTTCGTCCAGCTTCAGACCAAGCCGAACGAGAGCTAGAACTCCGCTTCCAGCTCTTCGATGCCGGTCTTCTCGTTCTTGGCCGCCTCGATCCACTCGATCATGTCGGGCAGATTCAGCAGGGTCTCGCAATAATCGGCGCACTGGCGGTCCAGCTTGACGTCATAGGTCTGAAACCGCGTTACCACCGGCGCGTACATGGCGTCGGCCAGGCTGGGTATGGCGCCGAACAGATACGGTCCGCCATACTGGTTCAGGCATTCGCGCCAGATGGTGGTGACGCGCTCGATATCGGCCTGCGCCGCCGCCCATATCTTGAAGCCCTTGTAATGGGCCTTAAGATTCATCGGCAGGGCCGAACGCAGGTTGGAAAAGCCCGAATGCATTTCGCCGGAGATGGAACGGCAGTGGGTGCGCGCCGCCGCGTCCTTGGGCAGCAGCCCGGCCTGCGGGAAATTCTCGTGCAGATATTCGGCGATCGCCAGCGTGTCCCAAACCTTCAAACCGTTGTGGGTGAGTCGCGGCACCAGGAAGGACGGCGACAACAGCAGCAGCTCCGCCCGTGCTCCCGGATCGTCGCTGGAGAGCAATTCTTCCTTGAAATCCAGCCCTGCCATCCGGCACAGCAGCCAGCCGCGCAGCGACCAGGAAGAGTAGTTCTTGCTCGAGATCGTCAGAACCGGGCCCATGTCCGGCAGTCTTGGCCGGTTCCGCCGCGTTGACAAGTATTATTTTGCGCTGCAGCATGGCGGGATCGGATACCGTCCGATAACCAGAATCTGCTGGAATTGCTTTGCGGCTGAAAGGCTTCGAAGCCGGGGCAAAGCGGAATGTTGTACGAAGCCTATCAAGCCCAGCAGGACTTCCTCGCCCCTTGGCGGGCGGGGGCGGACCTGATGAAGGCTGCGCTCGGCGACACCAGCATGGGGCCGGCCGCCAATTACATGTTCCGCAGCTTTGCGGCGGGCGCGGAGATCGTTTCGCGCACCCATGCCATCCATGAACGCCCGCCCTATGGCATCGATCAGGTAATGGTGGCGGGCGAGCCCGTCGCGGTGCGCGAGGAAGTGGCGCTGGCGATGCCGTTCGGCGACCTGGTGCATTTCCGCAAGGAAAGCGACCTGGGCCAGCCGCGGGTGTTGCTGGTGGCGCCGATGGCGGGCCATTTCCCCACCCTGTTGCGCCATACCGCCCAGACCCTGCTGGCCGATAACGACGTCTATATCACCGACTGGAAAAGCGGCCGTGACGTGCCGCTGAGCGAGGGGCGTTTTGGCACCGACGAGTATATCGATCACCTGATGGCCTTCTTCGCGCATATCGGTCCGGGCGCGCACGGCATCGCGGTGTGCCAGCCCTGCCCCCTGCTGATGGCGGCCACCAGCCTGATGGCGGAAGACGGCAATCCCGCCACCCCGGCCAGCCTGGTCCTGATGGCTGGCCCCGTGGACACCAGCATCAATCCGACCAAGGTCAATGTCCTGGCCAACGAACATCCGGTGGAATGGTTCGAACGCAACCTGGTCACCCCCGTGCCGCGCCGTTATGCCGGGGCGCACCGCCGCGTCTATCCCGGCTTCCTGCAACTGTCGGCTTTCGTCACCATGAATCTGTCGCGCCACGTGCGCGCCCATATGGACCTGTTCGGCCACATCCTGAAAGGCGAGCTCGCCAAAGCCGACGCCAACCGAAAATTCTATGACGAGTATTTTTCCATCGCCGACCTGCCGGCCGAATTCTATCTGGAAACGGTGCAGAAGGTTTTCCAGGAACAGCACCTGCCCCGGGGCATCTTCACCTACCGCAACCGCAAGGTGGACCCACGCGCCATCCGCAAGACCGCGCTTCTGACGGTGGAAGGCGAACGCGACGATATCTGCGGCCTTGGACAGACCATGGCGGCGCAGGACCTGTGTTCCACCATCAAGCCGTTCCGCAAGAAGCACTATGTCCAGCCCGGCGTCGGACATTATGGCGTGTTTTCCGGCACCCGCTGGCAGACGCAAATCTATCCGATGGTCCGCAGCACCATCCAGGCCGCGGACTGAACTAGCGCAGCGTTGTGTTGAGCAGCCAGGCCAGGCGTATCCCGGCTTTGGCGAGTTGCTGGCGCGTCGCCGGAATCTCGGCGCGCATATAGGCCGGCGACAGGCGCAAGGCGCGGCGGCCACCCACCATCGGGTAAATCCTGTCACGGGCCATGGCGTGGGTTTCATCGGCCCAGGACGCGGGTGAGCCTGCCTGCCAGGCCTTGCGCTGCACCGGCGAGGTGGTCCGCTCGATGTCCGCCGCGATCCGGCCCATGTCCCGACCCAGGGCTTCCACCATCCCGGTATCCCAAAGCTGGTGCAGGTTGGTGCGCCTGCCCTGAAGGTATATCCGGATTTCATTGCCGCCACGGTCGTCATCGTCCACCGCATGCAGCGGCTGGTGCAGGTCGGCCACCAGATGAATCAGGAAGCGCAGCGCCTCGGCGCGCGCGGCGGCGGGCCGGCGCGGGTCACCGAGCAATTGCCGCGCCCTGGCGATCTGCGTCACCACACACTGGCCGCTGGAACAGTCCCGCGCCGCGACATAGCCGGGTGCGTGAAGCGGAATATCGACATAATGCCAGGGGCCGGTGTCCGGTCGCCCGTCGCGGATTTCATCGGCCCAGTTGGAATCATGAATCAGCATCGCCGCGCTGCCCAGCAGCCGCGCCACCTGCGTTCTGGCGTTCGGTGTCAATTGGTGCGCCGCGATGGTGGCGACGATCTCATGGCCTTGCGCGCCCCAGGCCCAGGCCGGCGCGGGCGCAAGCAGAAGAATGACCGGCAGCAGGAATCGCAGCACGGGCACATGAAACTTTGGAAAAGATCTAAAGTCCAATGACAACAAGCCGTTGGCGGATATTTCAGGGTTGCCCTGCATATAAGGGGACGGTTATATGACTGTGGTCGCACGCCGGGGATGGGCTGCGGAAGACTGGGCTGGGATCGTGCGGGCAACAAGTCGGGGGACTTGCGCCGGCCTTTTCCAACGACAATGGAGCCGCCTTGAATCCCAATCCCCGCAAAAAAGCGCGCACCTTCTCCAAAGCGAAACAACCGTCGTCTGAGGTGAGCCCGACTTTCGGGATGGTGCTGCTGCAGCGCCTGGATGGCGCGCAGGCGGCGCTGGGCACAACCGACGGCCGCTGGGCCGTGGTTTCCACCTCCCTGACCGCCATGGTGGCGGGCGCCATTGCCCTGCTGGCGATGGGCATGACGCCGGTATCCTATCCGCTGGTGGCACCAGGCCGTTCCTCCCTGCCCTACACCCTGTTCCAGAAACTGATGCGCGAGACGCAGACCGTCGCCGACAATGCCGACAACGGCAATCCCAATCCCGGTGTTGAAAGCCGCACCGTCACTTTGGATGCGGGCGACACGCTGGCGGGCATGCTGGAAGATGTCGGCATTTCGGCGCAGGACGCCAATGCCGTGGTCGCCGCCATGGGCAAGGATTTCGATCCCCGCCAGCTGAAGGCCGGGCAGAGTTTCGACCTGACCTATTCCGTCGCCACCATTGACGCCACGGGCGCGGCCCCCAAGCCAGCCGAATCCCGCACCACGATCGTGATGGTCAACCGCAAGCCGGTGGTGGTGCCGATCGATTCCGAGGAGGACGCCAGCAGTTCAACAGAAGAAGATTCCCAGCCGATTTCCCGGCTGCTGTCGCTGCACTTCTCGCCGTCCATCGAGGAGGAAATCACCGTCACCCGCACCACCGAGGGCGGTTACACCGCGGAGGTCGAGAAGAAGGAGCTGACGGTGCACCGCCATCGCGCCGGCGCCACCATAGACTCCAGCCTCTATCTCACCGCCATGCAGGCGGGAATTCCGGCCGATGTCGTCGTGGATATGATCCGCATGTTCTCCTACAAGGTCGACTTCCAGCGCGACCTGCACCCGGGCGACAGTTTCGAGGTCTTTTACGACTACTACTACACGCCCGAAGGCCAGCCGGCGAAATATGGCGCCATCAGCTATGCGATGATGACGTTGGACGGCAAACAGATCCCCATGTATCGCTTCCAGGCCGATCCCAGCGAGCCGGCGGAATATTTCGACGCCAAGGGCCAGAGCGCCCGCGGCTTGCTGATGAAGACGCCGGTGGACGGCGCGCGCATTTCGTCGGGCTTTGGTTCGCGCTTCCATCCCATCCTGGGCTACACCCGCATGCACAAGGGCGTGGATTTCGCCGTGCCGACCGGAACCCCGGTGATGAGCGCGGGCGCGGGCACCATTTCCTTCATGGGCCGCAGTAGCGGCTATGGAAATCTTGTGCGCATCAGCCACGGCAATGGCTATTCCACCAACTATGGCCATCTCTCGCGCTTCGCGCCCGGCCTGCGGCGCGGCGCGCGCGTGCGCCAGGGCCAGATTTTTGGCTATAGCGGCATGAGCGGCATGGCGACCGGCCCGCACCTGCATTACGAGATCATGGTCAACAACGCCCAGGTCAATCCGCTGCGGGTAAAAATCGCCCAGGGCCGCCAGCTTGTCGGCCGGCTGCTGACCAAGTTCATGGCAACGCGGGTGGAGACCGACAATGTGGTCGCCAGCATGCCGCTGGAAGCCAAGGTCGCGGACGCCGCCACCGACCTGCGGCAGGCCAAGGCCAAGTAGCGCTAGTTGATGGCCGTTCCCGAAGGTGCGGAATCCACCAGTTCATCAGCGCTGGCGGAAAATTCCTTGCCGTTGACTACGAGGCCGGTCTTGCTGGCACTGACAGCCACCACCGAACCTTCCGAGATATTGCCTTCCAGGATCAACTGGGCCAGCGGGTCCTGCAGCCGCCGCTGGATGACGCGCTTCAGCGGCCGTGCGCCATAGGCCGGGTCGTAACCGGCATTGCCCAGCCAATGGCGTGCCTTCTCGTCCAGGGTGACGGCGATCTTGCGGTCGGCCAGCAGCTTGTCGAGACGGCCGATCTGGATATCGACGATCTTGTCCATGTTGGCGCGCGTTAGGCGGTGGAACAGGATGATCTCGTCCAGCCGGTTGAGGAATTCGGGGCGGAAGTGCGAGCGCACGGCCTGCATGACCTGCGCCCTGGCATGAGTCTGGTCGCCCTCATGGCCGAGGAACTCGGTGCCGAGGTTGGAGGTCAGGATGATCACGGTGTTGCGGAAATCCACGGTGCGGCCCTGGCCGTCGGTCAGCCGCCCGTCATCCAGAACCTGCAACAGCACATTGAAGACGTCGGGATGGGCCTTTTCGACCTCGTCGAACAGGATCACCTGATAGGGTCGGCGGCGCACGGCTTCTGTCAGAACCCCGCCCTCTTCATACCCGACATAGCCGGGGGGCGCGCCGATCAGGCGTGCCACGGCATGCTTTTCCATGAACTCGCTCATGTCGATGCGCACCATCGCGGTGTCGTCATCGAAGAGGAAGGCGGCCAGCGCCTTGGTCAGTTCGGTCTTGCCCACGCCGGTCGGTCCCAGGAACAGGAACGAGCCGATGGGCCGGTTCGGGTCCTGCAGGCCCGCGCGGGCGCGGCGGACCGCATTGGAAATGGCGCGAACGGCCTCGTCCTGGCCGACCACGCGGCCTCCCAGATCATTTTCCATGTGCAGCAGCTTTTCGCGCTGGCCTTCCAGCATCTTGTCCACAGGGATTCCGGTCCAGCGCGACACCACGCCGGCGATATGCTCGGCCGTCACCGCTTCGCCGGACAAGGCGGCGTCCTTGCTGTCGTCGATTGCCTTGAGCTTGCGCTCCAGGTCGGGAATGACGCCATAGGTCAGTTCGCCGGCACGGCCGAAATCGCCCTTGCGCTGCGCCACTTCGACATCCTGCCGCGCCGCGTCCAGCTTTTCCTTCAGGCTCTGCACATTGGCGACGGATTTCTTCTCTTCCAGCCAGCGCGCGGTCAGGGCAGCGGATTGCTCTTCCAGCTCGGCCAGCTCCTTTTCCAGCCCGACCAGCCGGTCGCGCGACGCCTTGTCGGTTTCCTTCTTCAGCGCCTCGCGCTCGATCTTAAGCTGCATGATGCGGCGGTCCAGCTCGTCCAGTTTTTCCGGCTTGGAATCGATCTGCATGCGCAGCCGCGAACCCGCCTCGTCCATCAGGTCGATGGCCTTGTCTGGCAGGAAACGGTCGGTGATGTAGCGGTTCGACAGGGTCGCCGCCGCCACAATCGCGGAGTCGGTGATGCGCACGCCGTGATGGAGCTCGTACTTCTCCTTCAGGCCGCGCAGGATGGAAATGGTATCTTCCACCGTCGGCTCGCCCACGAAGACGGCCTGGAAGCGCCGCGCCAGGGCGGCGTCCTTTTCGACATACTTGCGGTACTCGTCCAGGGTGGTGGCGCCGATGCAATGCAGTTCGCCGCGCGCCAGCGCCGGCTTGATCAGATTGGAGGCGTCCATCGCCCCGTCGGCCTTGCCCGCGCCCACCAAGGTGTGCATCTCGTCGATGAACAGGATGATCTCGCCATTGGCCCCGGTCACTTCGTTCAGGACCGCCTTCAGCCGTTCCTCGAAATCGCCGCGAAACTTGGCGCCTGCGATCAGGGCACCCATGTCCAGCGCCATCAGCTTGCGGTCGCGCAGGGATTCGGGAACGTCGCCATTGACGATGCGCAGCGCCAGGCCTTCCGCAATGGCGGTCTTGCCCACGCCCGGCTCGCCGATCAGCACCGGATTGTTCTTGGTGCGGCGGGACAGGACCTGGATGGTACGGCGAATTTCCTCGTCGCGGCCGATCACCGGATCGAGCTTGCCGCTGCGCGCCAGTTCGGTGAGGTCGCGGGCATATTTCTTGAGCGCATCATAGGCGTTTTCCGCCGTGGCACTGTCGGCGGTACGGCCCTTGCGCAGGTTGGCGATGGCGCCATTCAGGCCCTGGGCGTTGACGCCGGCCTCTTTTAGAATTTTTCCGGCGTCGGTGCCGGTGGCCAAAGTCAGCGCGAGCAGCAGATATTCGGCGGTGACAAAACTGTCGCCGGCCTTCTTGGCCACTTGTTCGGCATTGTCGAGCAGCTTGGCCGTATCCTGGGACAGATAGACCTGGCCCGACCCACCCTGCACCTTGGGCAGTTTCTTCAGCGCCGCTTCGACACCGGCCCGAACGGCGTGGTCGTTACCGCCAGCCGCATTGATCAGCCGCGCGGCCAGGCCTTCCTCGTCGTCGATCAGGACCTTGAGCAGATGCTCCGGCACGAATTGCTGGTTGTCTTCGCGGACGGCCAGGCTCTGGGCCGACTGAATGAAACCGCGGGCCCGTTCGGTGAATTTCTCGATATCCATGCTCTCTCCCGGTCGGCCCCTTTGCGGCAGCGGACCAAATTACGGCCCCTGAAGGCGCCGTTCCTCGCAGATATGGGAGCGCGGAACCGGGGCTGCAAGGCCCCAGATTACGCAGGCGGTTAACGCCCGGCCTTGTGCTGGATCAAGTCGCTTCGGCTTCTTCGCCCTCATCTTCATTCTGCCCCTCGGTCAGGGAGAAGGAAGGCCCGCTGCCGGCATTCTGCTGCGGCTGCTGGGGTGCTGCGATCTGAGGCTGGGGCTGGCCATCGGCGCCCACCGGGCGCGGATTCTGGGCGGCCTGCTGGGCCTGATACTGGGCCTGCTGGGCAGCTGCGGCGGCCATGATGCGGTAATAATGCTCCGCATGCTGAAGATAGTTCTCGGCCATGACGCGGTCGCCGCCAGAATTGGCGTCGCGGGCAAGCTGCAGATACTTCTCATAGACATGGCTGGCCGAGCCGCGGATCTTGATCTCGGGACCGCTGGAATCGTAGGTGCGGTTGGGATTGAACCCGCCGCCGCTATTGTTATTGCCGCCGCCGCCACCGCCGCCGCCGCCATTACCACCGTGCTGCGGCCTGCGGCCGCCTCTGCGTGAGCGTTTCACTGTAAGCCTTTCCTTCGCCGCTACCGCTGTGACGCGCAACCGGCGCATCCACCGCAAGACGGCATACTTTGGTCGCTTTGAGTCCCCTGCCCGGCCGCGGTTCTTGTCTCGCGTCACCAGCTCAGCCGCGGCTGCCTTTGCATCCCGCGGGAGGGATCATCCCCGATCCCTATGGTCTGAAATTAGCCCATGGCCCGGCTTTTTCCAAGGAAATCCTCAACCCTTCCGCAAAACCAGACAGCGGGGAACACCGGCCAAATCGGGCGCGATCCGCACGATTTCAAGGTCCGAAAACAACAGTTCCATGGCATTTGCCTGGCCCAAGCCAATTTCCAGAAAGGCGTGGCCACCTGATTTCAGGATGCCGGGCAGCAAATTCGCCAGCGCCCGGTAGGCGTCCAGTCCATCCACCCCGCCATCCAGGGCGCCGCGTGGTTCATATTGGCGCACATCCGGCGCCAACGATTCGATATCGGCGCCGGGAATATAGGGGGGATTGGAGAACACCAGATCGAACGGTCCGCGTGCGGTATCCCATGCCGCCAGCCGGGCCTCAGCACGCCCCGGGACCAGGCGCGCGACGTTGGCGTTCAGATAGGCAAAAGCCTGAGCGGAGGATTCAAAGCCGATGCCGGTGGCATTTGGAAGGGCCGTCAGCGCCGCCACCAGGATCGCGCCGGAGCCTGCACCGAGATCGGCAATCGCGAGCGGCGCCGCGCGATCCGGCACCACGCGCATGGCTTCCTCGATCAGCGTCTCGGTGTCGGGGCGCGGGATCAGCACGCCGGGGCCGACCGCGAAGGCCAGGCTCCAGAATTCCTTGCGGCCGGTGATATAGGCGAAAGGCTCGTGCCCTGCGCGGCGGGCGGCGAAGGCGGCGAAGGCCACGCTTTCATCCGGCGTGGGGGTGGCGATCAATGTCCCGTCGCGCCCCATCCCCATCGCATGGGCCAGCAGCAGCCGCGCCTCCCCCCGCGGATTTTCCATGCCCGCCTCCGCCAACAGCCGCGTGGCATCTTCTAGGGTCAATTGTCGGCCGCCTCGAATTCGGCCAGCCGGTCTGCCTGGTCCTGCGCCACCAGCGCGTCCACGATCTCGCCCAGCTCATCGCCGCTGATGATCCGCGCCAGATTGTAGAGCGTCAGGTTGATGCGGTGATCTGTGACGCGCCCCTGGGGGAAATTGTAGGTGCGGATGCGCTCGCTGCGGTCGCCAGACCCCACCAGGCTCTTGCGCTCGCTGGCGCGCTCGGCGTCCACCCGCTTGCGCTCGGCATCGTAAATCTTGGCCTTGAGCAGGGTCATCGCCTTGGCCTTGTTCTTGTGCTGGGATTTCTCTTCCTGCATCGCCACCACCGTGTTGGTGGGAAGATGGGTGATGCGCACCGCGCTGTCGGTCTTGTTGACATGCTGGCCGCCCGCGCCCTGGGCACGGTAGGTGTCAATGCGCAGGTCCTTGTCGTGAATGACGATGTCGACATCCTCGACTTCCGGCAGCACCGCCACGGTCGCCGCGCTGGTATGGATGCGCCCCTGGGTTTCCGTGGCGGGAACGCGCTGCACCCGGTGCACGCCGCTTTCGAATTTCAGCTTGGCGTAAACCCCGCGCCCTTCGACTTCCAGCGTGGCTTCCTTGAAGCCGCCCAGATCGCTTTCCGACAGCGACAGAACCTCGGTCTTCCAGCCCTGCAGCCCGCAATAACGCTGGTACATGGACAGAAGGTCGCCCGCGAACAGGGCTGCCTCGTCGCCGCCGGTGCCGGCGCGTATTTCCACAATCGCCGAGGAGGCGTCGGCGGCATCGCGCGGCAGAAGCTGGATCTTCAATTCATGGTCCAGCGCGGTCAGGCGGGCACGCAGATCGGCCCGCTCCTGTTCGGCCATGCCGCGCATCTCCGAATCCGTTGCCGGGTCCGCGATCAGTGCCTCGGTTTCCTCCAGCTGGATCTGGACGCTGCGATGCTCGCGCGCCGCCTCGATCACCGGGGCCAATTCAGCGTGTTCACGGCTAAGCTTGACGAAGGCGGCGCCGGACGCGCCCGACGCCATCTCGCTTTCGAGTGCGGAAAAACGGTCGAGCAGCCGCTCGAGTTTGGCGGTTGGTATCATGAAGCCACGCTACTGTGCGGCTTCGAGCGGCGCTCCACGCTGCGCCTCGATTTCGGCGGCCTTCTTCTCGCAAAGCTCGACGACGTGATCGACCAGGCTTTCATTGCCCAGCTTGTAGGCCGGCTTGCCGTTCAGATAGATCATGCCGTGGCCCTTGCCCGCGCCGCCGCCGGTGAAGGCGAGATCGGTTTCCTTGGCTTCGCCGGGGCCGTTCACCACGCAGCCGATGATCGAAAGCGACATCGGAGTGGCGATATGCTTGAGCCGCTCTTCCAGGGTGCGGACCGTGTCGATTACATTGAAGCCCTGGCGCGCGCAGGACGGGCAGGACACGATATTGACGCCGCGATGGCGCAGGTTCAGCGACTTGAGGATGTCGAAGCCGACCCGCACTTCTTCCACGGGATCGGCGGAGAGCGAGACGCGGATGGTGTCACCGATGCCGCTCCACAAGAGCATGCCCATGCCGATGGACGATTTGACGGTGCCGGAAATCATGCCGCCGGCCTCGGTGATGCCGACATGCAACGGACAGTCGATCGCCTCGGACAGCGCCTGATAGGCCGCCACCGCCAGGAACGGGTCCGACGCCTTCACCGAAATCTTGTATTCGCGGAAATCCAGGTCATCGAGGATCTTGGCGTGGTTCAGGGCGCTTTCCACCATCGCTTCCGGACAGGGTTCGCCGTATTTCTCCAGCAGGTCCTGTTCCAGCGATCCGGCATTGACGCCGATGCGCATGGAGCAGCCATGGTCCTTGGCCGCCTGCACCACTTCGCGCACGCGCGCGGGCGAGCCGATATTGCCCGGGTTGATGCGCAGGCAGGCGGCGCCGTTGATGGCCGCCTCGATGGCGCGCTTGTAGTGAAAATGGATGTCGGCCACGACCGGAATTTGGCTGGCCTTGGTGATGGCCTTCATCGCCGCGGTGGCGTCCTCGTCGGGGCAGGACACGCGCACGATATCGGCGCCGGCTTCCACGATGCCGCGAATCTGCTCGATGGTGGCGCGGGCGTCACCGGTGATGGTGTTGGTCATGGTCTGGACCGTGATCGGCGCATCGCCGCCCACCGGAACCTTGCCCACCATGATCTGGCGCGATTTGCGCCGGTGAATGTCGCGATACGCGCGAATGCTCATTATCGTTCGTCCTTAGCGGCTATTGAACCGGTCCACCAGCGACTGGGGATCGAGGGAGACACGGCCGAGAACCTGTTGCGACTGCCCCGCCCGCCCCAGGGCCAGGCCATCCAGAACCACTTCCACGGCGGCGCCATCGCTGGTCGCCATGGAAAGGCCCGGCGTGTTGGGCACCTGATAGGTGTCGCCGGCCTTGAGGTCGCGGTTGAGATAGAGGGTGCCGTCCTCGGACCGCACCGTGATGCGCGCATCGTTGCGGGCGCGCAGCACGACGCGGGCGCCGCGATTTTGCGCGCCATAGACCTGCCCGCTGCCGGGAATGGCGGGAACCGCGGCCTGGTTCGGTCCGGTCGTCGCCTGGGTTGCCGGCGTTGCGGGACCAGCGGCCGGCGGCGGCGT
>CANKIV010000034.1 GCA_947482125.1 Alphaproteobacteria bacterium | reverse complement strand
TGGCATTCATTTTCGCGCATGCGCGAAAATGAATGGTCGGAGCGACAGGGTGAGCCGTGGCACGCGTCAGCGTGCAAGCCTGTCCGGTGGACGTGCGAGAGCGGCGAACGCCCGGAGCGCCAGCGAAGGGCCGGGAATCCTGTTCTCAGATGATGAAGATAAGAAATGGTCGGAGCGACAGGATTTGAACCTGCGACCCCTTGTCCCCCAGACAAGTGCGCTACCAGGCTGCGCCACGCTCCGACTTAGATATTTGGGACGAAAGCCGCCCCAGGGGGTTTGAAAGGTCGCGGAACATAGCGACGCCACCCCCCGCCAGCAAGCCTCTATCTGGAAAGACTTTATTGCGGCCTTTTGGCCGATTCAGGTGTCTCGGGCGCCCCTGAGCCGGGCTTTCAGGCCGGTCAGTTCGTCCAGCAGCTCTTCCAGCCGCTCGCGCTGATCGCTCGCCATGCCGGACTCTTCGGCCACCGGCGCATCGGCGATTTGCATTTCCTGCAAACTTTCCACCACGCGTTCCACAACAGGCTCCCGCTTCACGGGTTGGGCGGGCACGTCAAAGAAAGGCAGTGAAATATCCGGCACGGCGCGCAGATGCGTCGGGCGCTGCTTCCTGACCGGGGCAGCCGCCGGCTTTTCGACATAAACGACCTTCTCGATCACCAGCGGCGCGGGCGCCGCCATTGCGGGCACACCGCCACGGCCGATTTCCGCGACATGGCGCAGGCCGCGATCCTTCAGGACCTTCTGCACGCCCTTGATGGTGAAGCCGTCGCTATAGAGCAGCGCACGGATGCCCTTGAGCAGGTCGATATCGTCGGGACGGTAATAGCGCCGGCCGCCGGCACGCTTGACCGGCTTGACCTGGGCAAAGCGACTTTCCCAGAAGCGCAGCACATGCTGCGGCACATCCAGCTCGACCGCGACTTCGCTGATGGTGCGGAAGGCTTCCGCCGATTTGCCGGGATATGCGAGCGCCGCGGAGGACAATTAGTCTTCGCCTTCCGGGGATGGGGTCTGGCCGTTGATCACGGCCTTCAACACATGACTGGGGCGGAACACCAGCACGCGGCGGGGCGCGATCGGCACTTCGTCGCCGGTCTTGGGATTGCGGCCCATGCGCTGCGACTTCTGGCGCACCGCGAAGGTGCCGAAAGAGGAAAGCTTCACGGTTTCGCCCTTGGCGAGCGCGCCACAGACTTCTTCGAGCATGTCCTCGACCATCTGCGCTGAGTCGGTACGCGAAAGGCCCACAGCCTGGAACACCGCTTCGGTGAGGTCGGCCCTGGTCAAAGTTCCCGTGGTCATGTTGACGACTCTCTGGTTTATCCACAGCACGGTAGGCCCATGGTGAATATCCGTCAATATCAGGGGGATAGGGGGAATGCCTTAAAGTAACGCCTTCCCGGCGGGGCCGATTTTGTGGCCTGCGCTACCAGCGCAACAGCGCGGCGCCCCAGGTGAATCCGCCGCCCATGGCCTCCAGCAGGACCAGGTCGCCCCGCCGGATGCGACCGTCCCGGACCGCCGTGACCAGCGCCAGGGGGACAGAGGCGGCAGAGGTGTTGCCGTGCAGGGCCACGGTCGAGATCACCTTGGCGGGGTCGATACCCAGCTTCTTGGCGGTGCCGTCCAGGATGCGCTGGTTGGCCTGGTGGGGCACGAACCAGTCGATGTCCGCGATCTGAAGACCCGCCGCGTCGGAGGAGGCAACAATGGCCGCCGCGATATTGGTGACGGCATGCTTGAAGACTTCCTTGCCCTGCATCCTGAGCTTGCCGGCCGTCCCCGTCGAGGAAACCCCGCCATCGGCATACAGCATGTCGTGCAGCCGGCCGTCCGAGAACAGCCTGGTGTTCAGGATGCACTGGTCGGAATTGTCGCCGATCCCGGTATGGGCCTGCAGCACCACAGCGCCTGCCCCATCGCCGAACAGCACGCAGGTTGCGCGATCGTCCCAGTCCAGCAGGCGCGACATGGTCTCCGCCCCGATCAACAGGATGGTGCGGGCCGCGCCGGTGCGGATCAGGCTGTCGGCCAGACCCATGCCGTAGATGAAGCCGGAGCAGACCGCCTGCACATCGAAGGCGGCGCCCCGCGTCATTCCCAGGCGCGACTGGACAATGGTGGCGGTGGCGGGAAAGCTTTCATCCGGCGTGGTGGTGGCGCAGATGATCATGTCCAGTTCGCCGGCGTCGATGCCGGCATCGGTCAACGCCGCGCGCGCCGCGCCCAGCGCCAGGTCCGAGGTCTTTTCGCCTTCGACGGCGATGTGCCGCTGGGTGATGCCGGTGCGCTCGCGGATCCATTCGTCCGACGTATCCATACGCTTGGCCAGATCGTCATTGGTGACGATGTTGGACGGCAGGTAGCTGCCGCAGCCGATGACGCGTGCGCGGATCATGGCAGGGCCGCCGCAACGCGCTCGGCGCGCATCGCCTGCCGGTCAGCGGTGATGCGGGCATTGATATTGGTTCTGGCCATGTCGATGGCCATGTCCAGCGCGCTGGCAAAGCCCACGGCATCGGCGCCGCCATGACTTTTCACCACCACCCCGTTCAGCCCCAGGAAGATGCCGCCGTTGCTGGCGCGCGGATCGAGCTTGCGGCGCAGGGTGCTGAGCGCCCCCGATGCCACCAGGGCGCCCAGCCGGCTGAGGAGCGAGCGTTTCAGTGATTGGCGCAGATAGGTGCCCACCAGCCGGGCGGTGCCTTCGGCGGTCTTGAGGGCGATGTTGCCCGTAAAGCCGTCGGTCACCACCACATCCACGGTGCCCTTGGCGATGTCATCGCCTTCGACAAAACCGTGAAAGGCCATCGGCAGGCTGGAATTGCGCAGGATCTGGGCGGCGCCCTTGACCGCGTCATTGCCCTTCTGCTCCTCGGAGCCGACATTGAGAATGCCGACGGTGGGCCGCTCCAGGCCGAAGATCACATGGGCGAAGGCCTCGCCCATCACCGCGAAGTCCACCAGCTGTTCGTCGGTGGCCACGACATTGGCGCCGACATCCAGCACCACGGTCTGGCCGCGCAAGGTCGGCCAGATGGTGGCGATGGCCGGGCGCGAAATACCCTCCACGATGCCAAGGCCGAACATCGAAACCGCCATCAGCGCTCCGGTATTGCCGGCGCTGACCGCGACGTCGGCTTCACCCTGCTTGAGGCTTTCGATGGCATGCCACATGGAGGTATCGCGGCCGCGGCGCAGCACATGGCTGGGCTTGTCTTCCATGGCGACACGGCTGGTGGTGTGCCGGACGGTGGTGCGGCTCTTGAGCTTGCCATGCTTGGCCAGCAGCGGGTTCAGCTGCGCCTCATCGCCGTGCAGAAGGAACTGGACGCTGGTATGGCGCTGGAGGGTGCGCAGCAGGGCACTCACGACAACGCCCGGGCCGGCATCACCGCCCATCGCATCGATCGAGACTGTCAGGGCGCGGGTCACGGCCACCTTTCAGGTGAAAGGTTTTAGCTCTTGGCCTTCACGACTTCGCGGTCGGCATAATGGCCGCAGGCACCGCAAATATGATGGGGACGCTTGGGCTCGCCGCAATTGGGGCAGTCGCCATGGGCGGCGACCGTCAGGGCATGATGCGAGCGACGCATATTGCGGCGCGACGGCGAGGTTTTTCGTTTCGGGACCGCCATGGCGGATAACTCCTAAAAGCCGGCCCGGCTGGACTGGCAAAACAGGCGCGGTGGGTAGCAGGAAAGATGGACCCGTTTCAAGCCAAAAGCCGGGCGGCGGAAGGGGTTAAAGCCCGGATTTCAGCCCTTTAAGCACGGCAAAGGGGCTTTCGGGGGGATCCAGGCCGTCGCCAGGGGCCTCAAACGCCACCCCGGGGCAGCGGGGATACGGTTCCAGGGCCAGGACAAATTCCTCCAGCAGCGGCCCTGCCAGGTCGTAATGCAGGCTTTCGATCTCTTCCGGGCCCTCGTCTTCCAGCGAATCCAGCACCACCTCAGGGGCCGATTCGGGCGGGGGGGCCTTACGCCGGGCCTGTCCGGTGAAAAGCAGGGCGCGGCTGAAGCGGTGTTCCAGATGGGCCGGCACAGGTTCCAGGGTCACGACGCAGGCCTGGGTGACATCCGCGCGCAGCGTGAAGGCCAGTTCGAAACTGGTGGGCGCGGTTTTTCGGATATCCGCCGTGGCCGAGAAATTTTCCACCGACAGCACGTCCGCCCAACGGGCGATTGCGGCACGCTGCGCCTCATCGGTCGCGATCGTGACCTTGTCGCCCGCATTGCCCAGGCGGGCGAGATTGTAGATTTGGCTCAGCGGCAGGGGATCGGTCATGGCTTCTATATAGCCGGCAAGGTTCCAAAATCGAGGGCATCCGGCAGGCTTTGTTTCAGGCTGTCCCGCGCTGCCCAGGCATAACCCGCCAGCTTGCGGGCGCGCGCATCCACGGCTGCGCCGCGCCACAGGTTCCGCGCCAGCGCCTCGGCAAGCTGGGCTTCGTCCTTCGCCGAGCTATAGGCGCTCAAGCGGCCATAAAAGGCGTCCGCGAACGCTTTCATCTTGCGCGAAAGGCCCATATCGCCCGCCCCCTGCTCGCGCATCGCTTCATCGAAGCCGATGAAGATGGTGTCGGTCAGGCCCTGCGCCGCCTCATGCAGACCGGCCTCCTTCATGGCCGACAATGCCAGCCAGGCATGCAAGACCACCATGTCGAACCGGCCGTCGATGGTGTCAGCAACCGCAAAATCGCGGAAAAACACCGCTTCGCGCGCCCGGGTTACCAACCCGTCATACAGGCGCTGCCCTTTCTGCTTGCGCGCCCCGGTTTTCCTGAGCAAATTCAACATCAAACTGCCCCTATGGATGGTGGGGACTTGCAACGCCCCGCCCCGGACGGTAGCACATCGGCCAAGGCCGCAAAAAAGACAGATCCGCACGTCAAGGTTGAAGTCATGAAACTTGCCATTGTTCCCCTGTCTGTCCTCGCCCTCCTGATCGCCTGCGCCCCGGTCATCAGCCAGCGCGGCTACCTGCCGGACCCTGGCGGCGAAGCCAGCATCAAGCCCGGCACCGATACCAAGACCACGATCCAGTCGCGGCTGGGCTATGCCTCCACCACCGCCACCTTCGGCAATGACAGCTGGTACTATATTTCCGCGACCGAAAAACAGGTGGCGTTTTTCACCCCCACGGTGCTGAAGCGCCAGATCCTGGCGGTCTATTTCGACAAGCAGAACAAGGTGACCGGCGTGCGCCGTTACGGGCTGGAGCATGGCAATGTGATCTCGTTCGAAAAACGCGAGACCCCCGCCCGCGGCCGCGAACTGACATTCCTTCAGCAATTGCTGAACGCGACCCCCGGCACCTCGGCCACCCAGATCCGGGAAACCAATCCGGGCAATGGCGGCGGACCGGTTCCTTAAGCGCCTTCCACGTCCCGCGAATGCCGGTACACTTGCCCCAATAGCAAACGGGGCGGGACATGAAATTCTTGGGCTTTGTTTTGACGCTTCTGGCGGCGACACCAGCCGGGGCCGCCCCACTGCTCCACCCCATGTTCCAGGATCACGCCGTCCTTCAGCGTGACCAACCGATCCGCGTCTACGGCCAGGCGCCGCGCGGCGCCGAGATAAAGATACAACTGGGGAACGCCAGCGCCACGGCGCGCACGTCTGCCAACGGCCAATGGAACGCAACGTTGCCGGCGATGACGGCGGGCGGCCCCTACACTTTGCAGGTTACCGGTGCGGGCGAAAGCCAGACTGTCAGCGATGTGCTGGTGGGCGATGTCTTTCTCTGCACCGGCCAGTCCAACATGGCGGTCAGCGTGCGCCGCACGAACAATGCGGAAGCGGAGATCGCCGCCGCCGCCGATGGCGCGATCCGCCATATGACAATAGACCGCGTCGCCAGCCCAACGCTGTTGAATGTCTTTTCGGGTCCCGTGAGCTGGACGGTGGCGTCGCCCCAGACGGTGGGAGATTTTTCAGGCAGCTGTTTTTATTTCGCGCGCGAACTGCGCAAGCGCGTGAACACGCCCATTGGCCTGGTGACGGCAGCCTGGGGCGGCACGCGCGACCGTGGCTGGGTCAGCGAGCCCAGCCTGCGGCGCTTGGGCTTCTTCAATGACGATCTCGACATGCTGGCGTTGTATGGCCGCGATCCCGCGGCCGCCTCGCGGCGCTGGGATGCGGCCTGGGAATCCTGGTGGCGCGCCAATGGCAGGGGCGAACCCTGGAAGGAAAATACCGCGTCATGGTCGCTGGCGCCGGAGGCGTTGGGACCGTGGGGGGAATGGCCTGCTTTGTCCCTGCCGGAAGGGTCAGCCGAAAGCGGGGTGGGATTTGTCGGGCAGCTCTGGCTTTCTACAAACGTCACGCTGACCGAGGCGCAGGCCGTGCAACCGGCGACACTGGAATTCGGCCGTGCCAATGAAGAAGAGAAAAGCTGGGTCAACGGCATTGGCATTGGCGGGACATCGCAACAACCCAACGCCATTCATGTGCTTCCCAGAGGACTACTGAAGGCCGGCGACAATTCCGTTACGCTGAACATTTTCTGCAGCTGGCGCAATTGCGGCCTGACCGGGCCGGCTTCGACCCGCCTGATCCGCTTCGCCGATGGCAGCAGCGTTCCGCTGGATCGGCCCTGGCGCTACAAGCCGGTGGAGGCATTGATCGCGCCGCAACTGCCATGGGGGCCGATGCACGGCGTCGGTCTGCAATATAACGGCATGATCGCACCCATCGGCCCTTATGGCTTCAAGGCGGCGGTCTGGTATCAAGGCGAATCCAATCTCTATTTCGCAAAGAATTATCAGGCGACGCTGAGCGCGATGATGGCGGACTGGCGCAAGCAGTTTGGCGCCGGCCTGCCCTTCCTGATCGTGCAGATTCCCAATTACGGCCCCATCCCCACCCAGCCGGGCGAGTCGCTATGGTCGGACGTGCGCGAAGCCCAGCGCAAAACGGCTGAAGCCGATGCCAGGGCCGCGCTGGTGGTCACCTTCGATATCGGCGATCCCAAAAACCTGCATCCGCCCAACAAGCAGGAGATCGGCCGCCGGCTATCCATCGCGGCGCGGCGGCTGGTGTATGGCGAGACCCTCGCACCATCAGGCGCCCGCGCCACAGCGGCGCGGCGCAGCGGCGGTCAGGTCACGGTATCGTTCGCGGATGTCACCGGATCGCTCCTGGCCTATAATGGCCCGCCCAACGCCTTCGAGTTGTGCGATGCCAGCTCCTGCCGTTGGGCCGCGGCCACATTGGGACGCGATCAGGTGACGCTTTCAGGAACCGGGACACGCGTGCGCTATTGCTGGGGCGACAGCCCGGTCTGCACCCTGACGGATGCTTCCGGACTTCCCGCCGGACCTTTTGAAATCGGCATCATGCCGCAATGATGGAGCAAAGAATGCGTTATTCCCTTCTGGCCGGATTCGGCGTGGCGATTCTGCTGGCACCCAGCAGCAGCCAGGCGCATTTCCAACTTCTGGAACCGTCCAGCTCGCTGGACCAGAACCAGCTTGGCGATCCGCAGAAAATGGCGCCGTGCGGCGGCACATCCGCCAATCCCGGAACGCCGACCAACGCCGTGACCGATGTCCGTGGCGGGGCCATGCTGCACATCAAGTTGAAGGAGACGATTTTCCACCCGGGCCATTACCGCATTGCGCTGGCCAGGACGCCCGCAAGCCTGCCGCCGGATCCCGAAGTCACCACACGCGACACGCCGAAAGGACCTTATTCGGTTTCCGCAAAGATTGGCGACGCCAAACCGCCCATTCTCGCCGATGGCCTGTTCGCCCATACCCAGAAGCCCGCGCCCGATGCCTTCTGGGAAACGGATGTGAAAATACCGAATATCAATTGCGAAAACTGCACGCTTCAGGTCGTGCAGTTCATGGCCGAGCATGGGCACAACAAGGACGGCGATTATTCCTATCACCATTGCGCTGTCTTGCGGGTGACGGCGAACCCCGCCCTGCCCGCGGACAAAGGCTGGCTGGGCCAATAGCGCACGGCCGAAATTGCCGCTGCCTCATCGTGCTTCCGGAACGGGTTTCCAGTAGTCAGGCAGATCGGCCTTGGTTGCCACGACAATATTGATGGCCGCCGCGCCGTCATGGATGGCGCGCAAAGAGTCATAAAGGCGGCGCAGGACACGATCCTTCGCGGCGGGATTGAGATTGTCGAACGCCTGGCTGTGAATCATGTAGCTCAGGGGATAGCGAAACACGCGGGTCTTCAGGTCGAACTGGCGCAGGCTGCGCCCCCTTGAATCCCTTGCCCCGCCCTCTGAGAATTTTTCCGCAAATCCCGCATGGCCGCTCACCGGGGACGGCAAAGGCACCTGCCTGGCGAAGGTCATGTAAGAGACAAGTTCGCCAATGGATTCATCAATGTCCGCTCGGGTGGCGCGGCGGGGCGCCGCGGCCTTGGGATCAAGGCTTCGATACTGCGCGTTGATGCGCGTGACCAGATTCACAAATCCCGCCTGATGCTCCAGCGTCAGCAGCGAAACGATGTCGCTGCCAGGCTCCAGATAGTCGCTTTTTGCAATGCGACATCCCAGATCGGCGACGTTGGTGCCTCCCGGAGGAACGATCACGGGGTCTTCCGGATTGACCGTCACGTTTCCGCGATGATGCATGGTTCCCGTCATGCCTGTCACATACCAGCCGCCATAGCGGTCTTCAAAAGGCGTGCGATCATCGGTCAGGTGAAACAGGTTGTAAGGGTCCAGATTCAGCAACTGGCCGCCGGGACCGGTGGGATAACTTGCCACCATAAGGCCGGGCGCCCAGGCGCTGGCGAAGCCGTGGCAGGTGACGCATTCGGTCGTGCGCCGGACAAAGCGCGGCTTGTCGGATTTGGCAGTGTCGAGCGAATAGAAGGCGACGCCGCTGGTCTTGTCCGTGGCAACGATTTCGATCAGGCGTCCGCCCTGGACCGCGCCAATCGCGATGTCATCCTGGTAGTAAAGCGCGCGTGGTGTTTTCTGGTTGATCTTGTCGAACTGCAGGCTGCTGGCGGAAAAAACCAGCAACTGCGATTCACGGGGAATGCCAAACGCCCTGAGAAGATCGGGCAAATAGCCCTGCTTCGCATCGGCATAGGTCAGTTTCGCGGCACCCTTATCGAGCAGCTGCTGATAGCGCTCCACCACATTGGAGGCCACGGCATCGTCGGCGCGGCTGGGGAGTGCGGCCGCAAGGGCGGCGGCAAGAAAGCCGCCCGCGCCCAATCCAAGGGCCCAGCGCCCTCGCACCGTTCGCGGCCTCATGCGCGTATCCCACCCGGCTGATAAAAAATTCCGAGCTTGAGGCTGCGCGCAATAATCTCCGCCCGGCCGATGAACAGCTCCGCGATCTCGGCTGGGCATACGGTCCGCGCGGTCTGGCGGAACAATGCCAGCCAGCGCTCAAAATGCTCCGGACGGACTGTCTTGAGCCGCGAATGCACAACCATCGGGTTGCCTTTATACCGTCCCGTCATCAGCATCACCGATGACCAGAAATCGCACATCTTGGCGAGATGGGCGTCCCACCCGTCGCCGATCGCGCCATTGAAGATCGGACCGATTTCTTCATCTTCCCGGATGCGGGCGTAGAAACCATGAACCAGGGTCCGGATCATCTCCTCGTCGATCAAGGGATGGACCGCCAGACGGCGCGGATTTTGCGTTGTCATACCGAAGAGGTCCTGAAGCCGCGACCGGAGCCTATTGCGCCCGGCCGGTTCAAAGCAATATAATCCATACATGTTTTTACGGGATAAAAAGACGCATGCGGCTGACGCTCTATTCGGACTATAGCTTGCGCCTGCTGATGTATTGCGCTGCAAGGCATGGCGATCTGGTAACTATCCAGCAAGTCGCCGATGCCTATCGCATCTCGAAGAATCACCTGATGAAGGTTGCATTCGATCTGGGGCGCAAAGGCTATCTGGAAACCGTGCGCGGCAGAGGCGGCGGCCTGAGGCTGTCACGCCCCCCTGCAAGAATAGGCTTGGGCGAGGTTGTACGTGCGGTCGAAGACGATTTCACCATGGTGGAATGCTTCAATCCGGAGACGAACCGCTGCGTCATCACCGGGCCCTGCCGGCTTCGCGGCGCGCTTTCTAAGGCGCTGAAAGCCTATCTCGCGGTTCTGGACGAATACACACTTGCGGACCTCACGGAAAATCCCGCCCTCGTCCGGATGCTGAACGCCTCGTAATCGCCACACCTCGACCGCCGAAGGGCGCTACGGCCACTTGACCGCTGCGTCCATGGCATGGGGCAACTTGGGGATGCCTGCTCCCGCCCAATTCTGGCGCGGCGCTTTCGGAAAGATCTTCGTGTTGATCTCTGCCGTCCAGGGATCCATGAAGGTGCGGCTCGCCCATGTGTTCCATTGCGCGGCCAAACTGTAGACCAGATCAGGCCGGGAGGCCGCCACGTCCCTGGTCTCGCTCCTGTCCGTCGACATGTCGTACAGGCTCCATTGCTGGCCCCAGTTCTGGATCAGCTTCCACTTCCCATCGCGTATCGCGCGATTGCCTTCATGCTCAAAAAACAGGGGGCCCGGCCGGTGCCAGGACGCGGCGCGGAAGGTCGGGGCAAAGCTTTGGCCCTGCAGAGGCACCAGTTTATGCCCCTTGTGGCTTTTTGGATACTGCACGCCGGTGACATCAAGCAACGTTGGCATCACGTCGACCAGATGCCCCATTTCCCTCACATAGCTGCCGTTGAGCGAGCGGGCGATCCCGTTGGGCCAGTGCACGACCAGCGGCGTGGAAATGCCGCCCTCTCCGACAAAGTGCTTGAACTGGCGGAACGGCGTATTCTGCAGCGTGGCCCATTCCATTCCTGCCGCAACATAGGAATCGGCACTGCCCGGCACCTTGCCTTCCAGTTCGCCATCGGGGCCAGCCTCCGCATTGCCGCCATTGTCGGACATGAAAAGGATCAAGGTATTGTCCAGTTCGCCCATGGACCGAAGCGCGGAGACCAGAGTGCCGATGGCCTTGTCCATGCGCGCGACATTGGCGGCATAGATCGCCATGATGGTGTCGAAGTCGTCCTTCTCCTTGGCCGTGAGCTTGTCCCAATTGTAGGTATTGGGTTCGCGCGGCGGCAGAACCTGGTCCGGCCCAAGAATGCCAAGTGCTTTTTGACGTTCAAATCGCGCCTGCCGAACCGCGTCCCAGCCGGCCATGTAGCGACCCTTGAAGCGGGCAATGTCTTCCTTGGGTGCCATCAGGGGCGCATGGGCATTGACGAAAGGCAGATAGAAAACAAAAGGCTTCTTCTGGCGCCGGGCTTCCTGGATATAGCGAATGCCATAATCGACGAAGAGATCGGCCGAATACCACTGCCCCTTGCCGACCTCGGGTGCACCGATGTCGAAATGCTTGCCGTCAATGTAAATGTCCTTGTTGACGGGATTGTTCGTCGTCATGTCGGGAAAATACATGCGCCCCTGCGGCGAGGCGCAGGAACGGTCGAAGCCACGATTCCACGGGCCCACCCCCCGCGAAATGCCCAGATGCCACTTGCCAGCCATGGCGGTGAAGTAGCCCGCATCCTTCAGCAGCTCGGCGAAAGTGACGACCCGGTCCATCAGCGCCCCACGAATGCCCGCCGACCCCGGGATGGACAACTGTTCCAGATGTCCCAGTCCGGCCTGATGCGGCCATGCGCCGGTAAGAAGCGAGGCGCGCGACGGGCTGCAGCGGGCGCAGTTGTAGAACTGGGTGAATTTGAGGCCGCCTGCCCCAAGTGCGTCGATGTTGGGGGTTGGAATCTCGCTGCCATAGGAACTGAAATCAGAATAGCCTATGTCATCGGCCAGAATGACAACGATGTTGGGCCTTTTTGCCTGGGCGATCACTGCCCCGGCCGACCCGATCAAGGCCACCGCGGCCGAGCTTCCCAGAAGCGTCCTGCGCGTCATTCCCATGATGTTCCCCCTGTTGTTACCCGGCCTCGCGCAGCACGCAGCGAAACCCGATATGGCTTGTTGAAGTGTCAATCATTTGCGGCGAGCGTGCCGCTGGCCTGTAGCGCCGGCAATAGGTGGGCGCGCAAAGATGCGAGCCGCCCTTGATGACCTTTCGGCCAATCGGGACATGCGGCATGTCCGGGTCGAGACTGCCGCCGGTCGTGCCGCCGCGCGGATTGTCCATCACGCAGCAGGGACTGGATGGCGCGGCGTGGAAATCCCACCAGTCGTCCGTCCATTCCCATACATTTCCGATCATGTCGTACAGGTCGTAACCGTTGGCCGGGAAGGACATGACCGCAACGGTCCGGTAGCCGGCATCCTCGCGCAGGTTGCTGTAGGGAAATTGGCCGCGCCAGTAATTCGCCAGCACGCGTCCATCGGGGTTGAGCTCATCGCCCCAGCTATAGTCCGCGCCCGCCAGCCCTCCCCGCGCCGCATACTCCCACTCCGCCTCCGTGGGCAGCGACTTGCCGACCCAGTTTGCGTAGGCCAGGGCGTCGGCATGGGCAACATGGACGACGGGATGCTCCATCAGCATGTCAATAGAACTGTCCGGACCGGTGGGATGCCGCCAGTCGGCGCCAGGACGGAAAGCCCACCAGCGCGCGGGATCGTTCAGCGGCACAGGGCCTGTTGTGCGCTCGAACACCAGTGAACCCGCGCGCGCCAGTTCGGGATTGAGGCCCGGATAATCGGCGGGATCGGGCGGACTTTCCGCCAATGTGCGATATCCCGTGGCTTCCACGAAATCCGCAAAATCGCGGTTCGTCACCGGACAGGCATCGAGCCAGAAAGCCGAGACGCGCACCTTCCGCGCCGGCCGCTCCTCGGGATAGAAGCGGTCCGATCCCATCAGGAAGATGCCGCCTTCCATCTGCCGCATCCCCTGTGTCCGGCTTTTTTCCGTCGCGCGCATGGCATCGAGCCTATAGCACTCTCCATCATGAAAAAAGGCGCGGGAATAAACCCGCGCCTTTTCTCTTTTCGCAATGCAGCGACTACATGTGAGCGAGAACCGCCAGCAGCAGCAGCGCAACGATATTGGTGATCTTGATCATCGGATTGACGGCCGGACCGGCAGTGTCCTTGTAGGGATCGCCGACCGTGTCGCCCGTCACCGCGGCCTTGTGGGCGTCCGAGCCCTTGCCGCCGTGATGGCCGTCCTCGATGTACTTCTTGGCATTGTCCCATGCGCCGCCGCCCGAGGTCATCGAGATGGCGACGAACAGACCGGTGACGATCACGCCCATCAGCATCGCGCCCAGGGCGTTGAAGGCCGCCGTCTTGCCCGCAATGATGTTCACCAGCACGAACAGCACGATGGGCGAGAATACCGGCAGCATGGACGGGACCACCATTTCCTTGATGGCGGCCTTGGTCAGCAGGTCCACGGCGCGGGCATAGTTGGGCTTCTGGGTGCCCTGCATGATGCCCGGCATTTCGCGGAACTGCTTGCGCACTTCCTCGACCACCGCACCGGCCGCGCGGCCCACCGCCGTCATGGCGATGCCGCCGAACAGGAAGGGCAGCATGCCGCCGAAGAACAGGCCGACGACAACCCAGGGATCCGCCAGGCTGAAGGTCGGCAGTTCAAGACCGGCGAAGAAGCCGGTGCCCTGTTCCGCGAAGTACTTCAGGTCCTGGGTGTAGGCCGCGAACAGCACCAGCGCGCCCAGACCGGCGGAACCGATGGCATAGCCCTTGGTGACGGCCTTGGTGGTGTTGCCCACCGCATCCAGCGCGTCAGTGGTCTTGCGGACATCGCCCTCAAGACCCGACATCTCGGCAATGCCGCCGGCATTGTCGGTAACCGGCCCGAAGGCATCCAGCGCCACCACCATGCCCGCGAGCGACAGCATGGTCGACACCGCGATGGCGATGCCGAACAGACCGGCCAGCATGTAGGTGACGACGATGCCGCCGCAGATCACCAGCGCCGGAAGGGCGGTGGATTCCATGCTGATCGCCAGGCCCTGGATCACGTTGGTGCCGTGACCGGTGACCGAGGACTTCGCGATGGACTGTACCGGGCGGAAATTGGTGCCGGTATAGTATTCGGTGATCCAGATCAGCAGGCCCGTAACGGCCAGGCCAACAATGCCGCAATAGAACAGCGTCATGCCGGTATAGGTCATGCCGCCGCTGCTGATTTCGTTGGTCAGCCCGATCATCCAGTCGGTGAGCGGATACAGACCGATCAGCGACAGGACCACGGTGGCGATCACGCCCTTGTAGAGAGCGCCCATGATGTTGTTGGACTTGCCCAGGCGCACGAAGAAGGTGCCGATGATCGAGGTCACGATGCTCATGCCGGCGATGGCCAGCGGGTAGAGCATCAGCTGGGCCTTGAGGTCGCCGGTGAAATAGATCGAGGCCAGAACCATGGTCGCCACGGTGGTGACGGCGAAGGTTTCGAACAGGTCCGCCGCCATGCCGGCGCAGTCGCCGACATTGTCGCCGACATTGTCGGCGATGGTGGCGGGGTTGCGGGGGTCATCTTCGGGAATGCCCGCCTCGACCTTGCCGACCATGTCGCCGCCGACGTCAGCGCCCTTGGTGAAGATGCCGCCGCCCAGACGCGCGAAGATCGAGATC